>NZ_JBICKW010000051.1:0-86409 GCF_043104645.1 Delftia sp. WSY_12 | reverse complement strand
AAGCCGTTGATTTCTCACATCCTCGTAAGCCATTCGTCATCGATCTTTAGAGAGATGCGCCACTGTAGTTTCGTCTGTTCGGAAAACGCGCCACTGTACTTTAGTTTTTTGCGCAACAAGGCTGAGGAGCGAGCTATCGGCCGAAGTACAAGGGCTCAGGGTCGAAGCGCAACGGCACAGCGGCATGGCAAGGGTTCGCATGTGTCTGCGATCGTCCCAAAGAAGCCCAACCGACGTGATCTACTTGTTAGCAGGAATTTTCGGCGAGATATCTTTGAATTTCACCCCAATCACTATCGTCAAAGCCGAAATATTTCCTACCTGCTGATTCCAAAGCTCTCTTTATCTGAGAGAATGAAACCTCCTCCGATTTAACTATCCTAACTATATTGTCATCTATCACGCAATAGCTCAAACCTTTCCCTTCAACTTTGTTTTCATATGATAGCAATTTGTGGCCACTGAGATTGGCTTCTAGAATGAGCCATTCAATCCATTTTCCCGAATAAGGTTCAAGACCCTCCTTCATTGCTTTTTGAAAATATTCGTCACGAAACTGCTCATATCGTCCAATTTCACTGCAATACCAATAAAGCGCTGCCTGAGGCTTTGGGCTTCCCCAATCTTTAATGTGGAAAACTTCAGATTCTTTGCAAACAATGTTGCAATCGTAAATTGTTGGAACTCCCTTTCCTCTATCTAGGGCGGCGTGAGTAACTATCGAGCAAAAACCTTGAATACGTGAGCCGAAATGCGAAGTTGGCTTGAATTTCTCTATTCCGCTTGCAAGTGACCCGTGGTACACATTTATTGACCGCATGAATACTTCATTCTTATATTTAATCGGCATGCAATAGGCATTCTGAGCTATCGAGATCGCAAGACGTCCTTAAACACTCGGCGCCTTACACTGGTAAGACGCTGATTTCGCACGCCCTCGCAAGCCATACGACATTGATCTTTTGAGAGATACGTCACTGTACTTCGTCTGTACGGAAAACGCGCCATTGAACGCTAGATTTTTGGCGAGCAACTGGCAACTACTGCCGCCAACGAGTCGTTGCGCTCCGCATGCCGTCAACGACCGCTGATGTCACTCGAAACCTACGTGCGTTGAGGGGATGAGGACTTCGTATGAATACCTAGCTGCCTCTTGGTAGCCCAAGATTTTTTCTGCACCCTCTGTGGGTCAAGTTTGGGCTATTCAATAGACTTGGGCTATTTCTGTTTGCCACCACGTGAAGCTAATAGCTGGAATTGACTGGAATCTAGCTCTTGGAAGGTGCTTGCGCCGTAGCGAAGCACGATGTCCTCCCTGCCTACGATCTCTGAACTCGACATGTTCTCTAGCTTGATTGGCACGGCAGACTGAGTTAAATCGCCGATCGCTTCGATGTCGCCCGGCAACATTGGTAGCTTGGGTACCTTGTCCTTGGGCTGGCCGGCATCTTCTGCAAGTAACGGAAGCGCGATTTGGTAAGCTCTGCCCCCAAACCGCAGGCGGAAGAACATGTAAGGTGAGTCCGTGGGCGCTTCGGGCTTGCGCCTCAAAAGTTGATAGTCAAACCTGCCGGGAGCATGTACAGCTGGCCGTGTCTGGACGAATAAAACAAGCAGCACGTCAGCGAATGCTTCAGAAGATTCCGCATCGCCACGTATCCAGCCCTTCAGAAGCTTCAATGATTCGCTCGTCTCCGGAGGGGCCACCGAGATGGCCATCTTGACGAGGCATTTGAATACCGCCGATGGTGCAAACCCTCTCCGCGTCAGCTTAAATTCTATGACTCCCGCTTCTGGATCAATGGTGTAGCGTCCTGCTCCGGACATTCCCTCCACGATCGTCATTTGATTCGAATCGTCTGATTCGATTTGGATGGTTCCGTCGTGAGCGCTATATTTTGGCGAAGCACCTTCTCTGTTTGGCGTGCGTTCGAGCGCACGCCAAGAAGCCGACCAGCGGCCAAAATGTGCATCGATGGTCGACCCAAACAGGGCGTTGCATTGATCGCATTCCTGCAAGTCGAAAAGCCATTGATTTCCTATGAGTCCAGGCAGTGCATGGGCTTTCTGGACGAAGCTCACGACAGGCGCACCTTGGTTGCAGTAGCGGCAGATCCGAGGCTCGGTACCGCCCAGATGCCACTCCTGTTCAATGTCGCCTCGTCCGAACCTAGCACTAGCGATGATGTCGTAGCGTTCACTTATCCAGCCGAGTTGTTGTGCAATCGTTGGCTCGTTCAGAACCGAAGTTTGCTCGTCGGGCTGCATTTTTGAGGTCATGATTTCGCTTTCCACCGTTTCTGATGTGACTATGGCGCTAGGTTAGCGCATTAGGAGCCATGGTCATTCAAAGCAAAAATCATCTGGATCCGCACAGTCGCCTACTGGCGGGGCCTACCGTCCCATCATGGAATAGATCCGACGCCTGAGTGTCCGAGCAACTGTGTCGGCAGATGTCGGGTTGTGGCCGACAGGCGACGGCCTGCACCGTTGATTGCCTATCCTAAACCGGACGCCCAAGGTGCATCCTCGAAGGTCAGCTTTGCGGTGCTGTACTCACCAGTAGATAGGCCCGGCTTCGGCCAGGAGCGGTCGGTCGAGGCGCTCGCCTGGCCGACAGCGTTAGGCTGGTTGACGACGTTCAGCGGAGACAACCAGACGACGGCTCAAGACGGTGGATTCAACCGGTCAACGCAACACACTCATCAAACATTTCAGCAGGTGTTCTGAACCCCAGCGTCTTCCTGGGACGCTGGTTCAACTGCCTTGCAATCGCATCCAAGCTCTCCTGTGAGTAGCCCGACAGATCCAGGCCTTTGGGAAGGTACTGCCTGAGTAACCCGTTCGTGTTCTCGTTGGTGCCCCGTTGCCATGGATGGTGCGGGTCGCAGAAGTAGACCTGGATGTCGGTCGCCAACGTGAAGCGCTTGTGCCCCGCCATTTCCGAGCCGCGATCCCAGGTCAAGGAGCGGTAGAGCTCATGCGGCAGGCTCCTGGCATGTCTGGCTAGGGCCGCAGCCACGGTGTACGAGTCTTTGTCCACCAGCTTGACCAGCATCACATAGCGCGTGTGTCGCTCCACCAAGGTCGCGATCTGGCTATGAGCATCGCCGAACAGCAAGTCTCCTTCCCAATGCCCTGGCACGGCCCGATCTTCTATACAGGCCGGACGTTCGCTGATGGGGACGGCACCGACGATTCGGCCATGGATACTGGTCTTTTGCGTGTAGTGCCGTGAACGACGCATGCCTCTGGTGCGCCGCAAATGCTCCAGAAGCTCCTTCTTCAAAGCGCCCCGCGTCTGGACAAAGAGCGTGCGATAGATGGCTTCGTGGGACACCTGCATGCTCCTTTGCTCTGGGTAGGTCCGTTTGAGCCAACCGGCGATCTGCTCAGGCGACCATCGATGCTGCAGTTTGCCAGCCACGATCTGCGCCAGGGCTGGATTGCTCGCCAGCTTGCAAGGCTTGGGGCGGTGCGCACGCTCCCAGGCTGCTTCATCGGCGCGCGCAGCCCTGTAGCAACTCTTGCCACCGTTGCGGTGAAGCTCACGGCTGACAGTGGATGCAGCTCGCCCCAAGCGCGCGGCAACGCAGTGGATGGATTCGCCCGCAGCCAATGCCCGCGAGATCTCCTCGCGCTCAGCGAGAGTCAGTGCCAATCGTGATCGATGGCGCGCTGGCGGGCGGATTCCGCCGGTTGCGGCCAGGATGTTCTGAATGGAGGTATGTGGCCGATCGAACAGCTTGCCGATCTGGTGCAGGGTATCGCCCTTGCTCCAGCGATCCCACATCATCGCCTTCTGTGCTTCGGTGTAGTAGATCCGAGGTCGTTGCTTCATGGCCAGCACTCCTTGCGCCAGGTGCAGTCATTGTGTTGCATCGACCGGTTGAATCCACCACCCAAAGCAGACACCTAAATCACTAACGTTAGCCAGCCCTATGTGTACCGTGGAGTTCCAAGCATGCTAGAAACTCTAATTCGGTCTTCGAGTCCACGCGCTTTCGCGGCTTGCCGGATAGCCGCGATGTCGGCCTCTGGCAGGGAAGGCCCGAGATAGATACGTTCGATGAGTTGCGGAACCTCGAACTCCACGTTGACTCCGTGCTCGGGAACTTGAACACCAAATTCCTCAGCCATGCGAACCGACACGGCCAATCGGAACTCCCGTTCCCACGCAAAGGCCATGTGCTTGTACCAAAAGCGGTCAATCATGCTTACGCGAAGCCGCTCCTTAAGTAGGTCTACATAGTTCACGTTTCCTGCCCACAAGTCTTCATGTCCGTACTCTGGCTTCAGGCGAAATGGCTTGGCTGCGGCACGAATTCTTTCAGCATTCGTGCGCACGGCAACACCTTTCCACGAAGCAGCGTAGAGCTGCCACATGGCATCGCTTTCATAGCTTGCACGGTGCCAGCAGCTGACCTTAGTAAGACGCCGGAGTTCTTCAAACGCTTTCTCGCCAAATTCAGCCTCCGCATATCGAGGATCCACGGGGAATCCCGGCGGAAGCACGGCCACTGCACCCTCAAACGGATCCTGAAATTGCCGAGCTGCTGCGAAGTAAAGATGGTTGGACTGCAGTAATTCCAAGAACCTTTCTGTTTTGAAGTACCGCCAAAGCGGTTCACTCATGTCGATTTCTTGATTGCCGATGATTCTCACGACTGCTCCCGTGCTGACTAACACCTGAATTAAGCCGCGCCGCGAAGCGGAGTCGGCTTGAATGAATTGTTGGCAACTGTGCCTTCGTCACTTACAAATGGCCGCAAGGAACAGAGCGGCAGATGCGAGCCAAACAGTTACTTCAACAATCAGTCTCTTTTCAGCGTTAGCCTTACGCCAAAAAAGTAGCCATGTAGAGGCAAGTAGCAACCAGAACGTCGTATACCAAAGAGTCACCGGATTTCCTGCGATGACTTTCGTTGAAAGAACGAAGAATAGAAGCCAGATCGCCGGGAGAACAAGTAGGGCGACTCCGGAAGCGAACCATCCGGCGCTTCTAAAAATATCCATGATCTTCATGCTTTACTCTCATGATCAAGTGAAACTTGCCAAACTGCCTAACAAGATTTAGACGAAAGACAAAAATCATGTCGTTCTCATAAAACTGATTCTATCCAGATTCATGAGAGTGAGCAATCACAAGCCAGAAACCAAACCAAAGCGGACCTGGCGAAGTCCCAGGAACAATCGGCTGCGAGCAGCATTTGGAGGCTTACGAAGCACGAAGCTGGTCGTTTGCTGTAAGGCTGGGTTGGGCGTCAAGCTTGACACCAAGCTGGAGCACTACCTGCCTCGATCGTTCAACGAACCGTCTTTGCTGAGCCAGACGCCGTCACTGAGATAGACCTCTCCTCCATCGTCACCAATAGCGAGCTCTTCGTAAAGATTTTCCCTCTCAGCGGTTGTTCTTTCGCTCAGGTTGGGCAAGCTGTCGAAGATCTCGAAGAATCTTCTGAAAACTCGGTCATTCTCTTTGTGGAAATCTTCTTCACTCTCGCTGGCCCCCAGGATGATTTCTGCAATTAACACGTACTCTCGACTCTTCCAGTCACTTTTGACTGTGGGCCGCGTATTCAACTCTAGGCCGAGGCGTAGAGCAGCTTCAACTAGTCGCATTCGATCCGTACAAACCAGAATGCGCCCGTGGTCTTCGTCGGCTGTGGCCGTCATCAGTTCCCATTTGGGCTCTTCCCCAAGGATTCTTAGGAAGGCTGTTTGACGCCGCACTACGACATAACTCTCTTTGCTTTCCAGTCCAATTTTTTGCGATGCGAGTATGGAGAATGAATTTGACATATTTTATTTGTGCTTTGTGAAGTCCCCAAGCGCGTTATAGCTAAATTGGCTCTGGACAGCTCGACTTTGCCACATGACGGGAGCGGAGCGTACTCACAATCCAGGCGATATGGCTTTGCTCCTGCTTTCAGGTCTCGTCCAGGACGGCGCTCTTGGCCGACAGATGTCCTTGTGCGAGGGCAAGCCTTTCTACGGAGTGCTCAGCGCATTCGGTGTTTTGCATAAGCCTCGCTGTAGCGGGCGGCATGGTGGCCGCGAAGTCCCCGGGAGCGCGTCACTCAGGCTCGATCTGAGCCATCCAAACCATGCTCACCTCTCATCGCGCAGTGAGGCAGGGCGGTCGAGCACTCGACACCACCCCTCATAGGTCATCGCCAGAGGCTTCGGCCCTCATCCGCCCCCGACCTGGTCAAGCTCCCCTTTAGGACTGGCCCGTCATCGCGCCACGAAGGCGGAGCTTCTCTCCCTCTGACTCCACAGAGGGCACCAGCCGAGGCCTCGGTCCTCGCTCGCGCCTGATCTAGGGCAGTCAATCTGCACGGCTGGCTGATCTTGGGCGCGCTCAGCCCCACGGCCAGGGCCCGCCCTCGATGCGACGTCAGGACACAGCCCGCAAGGCTGCATGGCGGTCCAGCGCCAGCCTTTCGCTGGCAGTTCTGTGTGCTCCTGCAGGCCGCGCTTCGCCGCTGGCCAGCGCGGGCGCGCCCCGAAAAAACTAAAGATCAGTGGCGGAAAAACTAATGTGTAGTGGCGTTCCGCATCGGGCCTGCAGGCCGCGCCTCGTCGCTGGCACGCGCCCCGAAAAAACTAAAGATCAGTGGCGGAAAAACTAATGTGTAGTGGCGTTCCGCACTCCGCGCCGGATGTGCCGTCTTGCGGCACATCCGGCCCTACCCCTTGAAACCTGGCCGAATTGCCTTATTATTAGCACTCGTTGGGTATGAGTGCTAACAATCCTCTGTCCCACATTGCTTCGAATGCCGGCCCGCCGGGCCGGCAAGTCTTTGTTTCAACTTTGTTGATGATTTAGGAGTTGGTATGAACCTGCGTCCCCTGCACGATCGCGTGATCGTCAAGCGCCTCGAAAACGAAACCAAGACGGCTTCGGGCATCGTGATCCCCGACAACGCCGCCGAGAAGCCCGACCAGGGCGAAGTGCTGGCAGTGGGTCCCGGCAAGAAGAACGACAAGGGTGAAGTGATCGCCCTGAACGTGAAGGTCGGCGACCGCGTTCTGTTCGGCAAGTACAGCGGCCAGACCGTCAAGGTCCATGGCGACGAACTGCTGGTGATGAAGGAAGACGACCTGTTCGCGGTCGTCGAAAAGTAATCCACGCGCTTCGAAACCGCACTTTCCAACTGAATCCGGAGAATTGAAATGGCAGCAAAAGACGTAGTTTTCGGCGGCGAAGCACGCGCCCGCATGGTTGAAGGCGTGAACATCCTGGCCAACGCGGTCAAGGTCACGCTGGGCCCCAAGGGCCGCAACGTGGTGCTGGAGCGCTCCTTCGGCGCCCCCACCGTGACCAAGGACGGCGTGTCGGTCGCCAAGGAAGTGGAACTCAAGGACAAGCTGCAGAACATGGGCGCCCAGCTCGTGAAGGAAGTGGCCTCCAAGACCAACGACATCGCCGGTGACGGCACGACCACCGCCACCGTGCTGGCACAGGCCATCGTCCGCGAAGGCATCAAGTACGTGGCCGCCGGCCTGAACCCCATGGACCTCAAGCGCGGCATCGACAAGGCTGTCGCCGCCCTGGTGGAAGAGCTGAAGAAGCAATCCAAGGCCACCACCACCTCCAAGGAAATCGCCCAGGTCGGCTCGATCTCCGCCAACTCCGACGAATCCGTGGGCAGCATCATTGCCGAAGCCATGGACAAGGTCGGCAAGGAAGGCGTGATCACCGTTGAAGAAGGCAAGTCGCTGGCCAACGAACTCGACGTCGTCGAGGGCATGCAGTTCGACCGCGGCTACCTGTCGCCCTACTTCATCAACAACCCCGAAAAGCAGGTTGCCCTGCTGGACAACCCCTTCGTGCTGCTGTTCGACAAGAAGATCAGCAACATCCGCGACCTGCTGCCCACGCTGGAAGCCGTGGCAAAGGCCGGCCGTCCCCTGCTGATCATTGCAGAAGACGTCGAAGGCGAAGCCCTGGCAACGCTGGTGGTCAACACCATCCGCGGCATCCTGAAGGTTGTGGCTGTCAAGGCTCCTGGCTTCGGCGACCGCCGCAAGGCCATGCTGGAAGACATCGCCATCCTGACGGGCGGCAAGGTCATCGCTGAAGAAGTGGGCCTGGCGCTGGACAAGGTGACCCTGGAAGACCTGGGCCAGGCAGTGCGCATCGAAATCGGCAAGGAAAACACCACCATCATCGACGGTGCTGGCCAAGCTGCTGAAATCGAAGCCCGCGTCAAGCAGATCCGCATCCAGATCGAAGAAGCCACCAGCGACTACGACCGCGAAAAGCTGCAAGAGCGCGTGGCCAAGCTGGCCGGCGGCGTGGCCGTGATCAAGGTCGGCGCTGCCACCGAAGTCGAGATGAAGGAAAAGAAGGCCCGCGTTGAAGACGCCCTGCACGCTACCCGCGCTGCTGTGGAAGAAGGCATCGTGGCCGGCGGCGGCGTGGCTCTGCTGCGTGCCAAGCAAGCCGTGGGCGAACTGAAGACCGGCGACGCCGAGCAGGACGCCGGCATCAAGCTGATCATGAAGGCCATCGAAGCGCCCCTGCGCGAAATCGTGGCCAACGCCGGTGGCGAGCCCTCGGTGGTGGTCAACGCCGTGCTGAACGGCTCGGGCAACTACGGCTTCAACGCCGCCAACGACACCTACGGCGACATGCTGGAAATGGGTATCCTGGACCCGACCAAGGTGACGCGTACGGCCCTGCAGAACGCCGCTTCCGTGGCATCGCTGCTGCTGACGACCGAAGCCATGATCGCCGAGTCCCCCAAGGCTGAAGGCGCCCCCGCCATGCCCGACATGGGCGGCATGGGTGGCATGGGCGGCATGGGCATGTAATTGCCCGCCGCAACCGGGCAGGCCTTGCGCCATGCCCGGTTTGCCCCGCAAGAAAAAGGCCGCCCTCGGGCGGCCTTTTTCATTGCATGAACGCTGTTGCCGATGTCCTCAGGACACGGCCTGGCCCCAGGCCCGGCCCAGGCGCGCCACGGCCTCGGTGATCTGGGGCACGGTGGGCGCCGCATACGACAGGCGCATGCACAGGCCGGCCTGCTGCGCCGCCTCGGCCGGGAAGAAGGCCTTGCCTGGCACATAGAGCACGCCCTGCTCCACAGCGGCCGTGAACAGCGCCCGGGCCAGGGCCTCGGGCTCGCCCGCATGCCGTTGTGGCGGCAGCAGCTGCGCCCAGACGAACATGCCGCCCGCAGGCCGCACGAAGCGGATCTGCTCGCCCAGGGCCGACTGCATGCCCGAGCACAGCGCATCCATGCGCGCCGCGTACTCGGCGCAGGCCTGGGCCAGCTGGGGTGCATAGCGGCCCGAGCGCAGATAGTGCGCGGCGATCATCTGCGCCAGCGGCGAGGTGCACAGGTCGGCCGTCTGCTTGGCGATGGTGCAGCGGCGCAGCAATTGGGCGTCGGCCAACATCCAGCCGATGCGCAGCGCCGGTGCCACGGTCTTGGACAGGCTGGACAGGTAGACCACGGGGTTGGACTGGGCACCGCACTGCGCCAGGCCCGTTTCGTAGATCGACGGCTCGCGCTGGCCGGTAAAGCGCAGCTCGCCATAGGGATCGTCCTCGACGATGACAAAGCCATGCTCGCGTGCCAGCGCCACCAGGGCCGTGCGCCGCGCCGCGGGCAGCAGCGTGCCGCCCGGGTTGGAGAAGTTGGGCACGGTGTAGAGCAGCTTGGGGCGGCGCGCATGGGGCCACTGCGCCAGCAGGCTGGCCAGGGCACCGGTGTCCAGGCCGTGTTCATCCGTGGGCACGGCCACGACCTGTGCCTGGGCCAGCTTGAGCGTCTGCAGCGTGGCCGGGTAGGCGGGCACCTCGACCAGCACCGGATCGCCAGGCTCCACCAGCACCTTGACCAGCAGGTCGAAGGCCTGTTGCGAGCCCGTGGTCACGATCATGTCGGCCGGCGTGCAGGCAATGCCGCGCGTGGCGCACAGCGCGGCCAGGGCTTCGCGCAGCGGCAGCTGGCCTTCGCTGGCGCCGTACTGCAGGCTGGCGGCAGCGTCCTGCTGCAAAGCGGCCATCGCGGCCTGTTGCAGGCCTTCGGCATCGAACAGGCTGTGCGAGGGATAGCCGCCCGCCAGCGAGAGCATGCCGGGGCGGCTCAGATAGGGAAACAGCTCGCGTATGGGCGAGCCTTCGGGGTGCGCGAACAGCGGGTTGAACAGATGGGCGGTGGGCGACTGAATGCCCAGGTCTGCAGTGCTCATGAAGGCCTCTTGCGGCTTTGCAAAAAACAAAGGGGCGCGTGCACAGGCCTGGCGCCTGCGCATGCGCCCCGGGAAAGGGGATACAGGGTGGATGCCGGCCAAAGCCGGCATCCAGGCAGCCGGTCAGGCCACAGCCTGGGCGGCCTGGGTGCGCAGCGCGCTGCGCAGCTGGTCGATGGATCGCTGCTGCGCCTGCTCGTACAGCGCGATCTCGTCATGCACGCGCGCACCCAGGTCGGCCTCGAAGGCCTGCTGGGCCGCATGGGCCGCATACTGCTTTTGCTCTTCGCCGCCCAGGTTGGACTGGAAGATGCCGGCCGCGCTCACGGGCAGGAAGTCCTCGTAGACGATGGGCTCGGCCTGGGCCAGGCCACGGGCGATCAGGGCGTCCAGGTCCGAGGCGGCGGCCGCGGCGGCCTCGCCTGCGGCCAGGGCGGCGCCCTCATCGCTCAGCGTGAAGCGGTAGAAGGCCAGGTCCTGGCGGCGCAGTTGCTCATGGGTGTCGGGGAAAGCCTCGAAGACCTGGGCCAGCCGGCTGCCGTAGTCGGGTGCGGCACTGCCCGCGCTGCCCATGTCGCGCACCTGGGCCAGCAGCTGGTCGTAGAGCGCGCGGCCCTTGCGCGTGAGCGCCACGCCGCGCTGCTCGATCTCGCCGAAGCGCGCCGTGTGCGAGCCTGCGCCCGTGGCATCGCCGGCAAAACGCACGGTCTCCTTGAGCGCCTTGAAGCTGGTCTGGCGCAGCAGGATGGGGCAGGCGCGGCGCGGCGGGCCTTCGACCACGTCCTTGGCGTCCATGCCGCGTGCGGGCATGGCGGCCTGAGCTGCATCGATGTCCAGGGTGCGCGGCGTCAGGTGGTTGATGTGCGGGCCCTTGAAGCAGACCACGTCGGCGATCAGGCGGTGGGCCTTGTGCAGCGCGTCATAGGTGGCGCCGTCCACGGTGGATTCGCTGTGCCAGCGGAAGGTCTCCAGCGCCTCGCCGACGAATTCATCGGCCTCGGCATCGGTGAGGCCGCCGTTGGCCTCGGACTGGGCGATCAGCGCCAGCGCGCGCTCGGTGAAGATGTTGCGGCGCGCCAGGATGGCGGCAGCCTGGGCGCGCAGCGCCTCGTCGGCGATCAGGTCCAGGCGCAGCAGCGAGGTGAAGACGCGGAAAGGGTTGGCCAGCAGCGCGGCATCGCTGACGGGACGGAAGGCCGTGGAGTGCACGGGCACGCCGGCCACCGACAGGTCGTAGTAGCCCACGGGCTCCATGCCCATGATGGCGAACAGGCGGCGCAGCATGGACAGCTCGGCGGCCGTGCCCACGCGGATGGCGCCGTGGCGCTCCACGCCCAGGCGGGCCAGCTCGCCACTGCGCTGCATACGGGCCAGCAGCTCAGGCTCGGCCTGCAGCGTGCGCTGGTTGATGTCGGCCACGAGTTCGATCAGCGTGCCGTACTGGGGCACTTCATCGCGGTACATCTCGGACATGGCGCTGGAAAAGCGCGCGCGGATCTCGTCGGAAGGCGCGAAGGCGTTGGCGGACGTAGAGGACATGGTGCTCGTGGGGACTGATGGTGGGGCCGCAGATCAGCCTGCGGCATGGTGAATTCCTGGCACGCATGCTAGGTCTGCGCCTTGAGCCTGGTCAAACGATAATCGGGCCCATAGGTCATTCCCAAACAGAATGGTCCCTCCCACGATTGCCCCACCGCTCCCTGCCATGCTGCTGTCCCGCCGTTTCCTGCCTCCCATGTCCCTGCTGTGCGCCTTCGAGGCAGCGGCCCGGCACCAGAGCTTCACGGCAGCTGCGGCCGAGCTGCACCTGACGCAAAGCGCCGTCAGCCGTCAGATCCGAGCGCTGGAGGAGCGGCTGGAGGCGGAGCTCTTTGTGCGCGAGCGCCAGACCGTGCGGCTCAGTCCGGCCGGCCAGGCCTATGCCCAGGAGATACGCGGCGCGCTGATGCGCATCTCCACCGCCACACTGGGCTTTCGGGCCAACCCGCGCGGCGGCAGCCTGAACCTGGCCATCCTGCCCACCTTCGGCACGCGCTGGCTGGCGCCGCGCCTGCCGCAGTTCTTCAGCGCCCACCCGGGCATCACCATCAACCTGACGACGCGGCTGTCCCAGTTCGACTTCCAGCTCGAAGCCGTGGACGCCGCCATCCATTTCGGCCTGCCGCACTGGCCGGGCGCCGAGCTGGCCTTTCTGATGAGCGAGACCGTGGTGCCTGCCTGCAGCCCCGCCCTGCTGGCCCAGCATGGCTTTGCCCAGCCCCAGGACCTGCTGCAGGCGCCGCTGCTGCACCTGGCATCGCGCCCCGATGCCTGGCAGCGCTGGCTGTCCGTGCACCATGCGCCCATGGCCGAGGGCCAGGGCATGCTGTTCGACCAGTTCGCCACCGCCGCCCAGGCCGCCATCGCCGGCGTGGGCGTGGCCTTGCTGCCACGCTTTCTGATCGAGCGGGAACTGGCCCAGGGCGATCTGGTGCGTGCCCTGCCCCATCTGCCCGAGATGGAAAGCGCCGAGCGCTACTACCTGGCCTGGCCCACGAGCCGCGGCAACTACCCGCCGCTGCAAAGCCTGCGCGAGTGGCTGCAGCAGGCAGCCCAGGATTTCATGCGGGACGGCCCGCAGCCCTGACGCCCGCAGCGCCTGCCACCAGCGCCTGCAGCGCCGCCACCGGCAACTGCCCGGCCAGGCCGATGGCCACGATGGCGGGCACCTGCTGCTGCGCGGGCGCTGATGCGGCACGCAGTCGGCCGCTGCGCCCGGCAAACTGAAGCTCGCTCCACTGGCCCGCCCCGGTCTGCACCACGCCCTTGAGCCGCAGCACGCCAGCCGGCATGGCCTGCAGCCACGCCTGCAGGGCCGTCTCGCACAGCCCTCCGGGCGGCTGGCAGGACCAGGTCTCGAACTGCCGGCCATGCATGGGGCGCGCAGTGCCAGTACCCCATGAGACCTCCCGCACGCCACGCAGCAGGGCTGCGCCGCTGAGCAGTTGCACGGGCACCCGGGCTTCGTGCACGTCGCAACGTTGCGCGGCTGGCGCGTGGCGGGCTATCCAGCCGTGCACGCGCTCCAGGGTCCGGGCATCGGCCAGATCGGTCTTGTTGACGATGACCAGATCAGCCCGGGCCACCTGGCGCTGCAGCGTGTCGGCCAGCAGCGGATCGGCCGCCTGCCCGGGCAGGGCAGCGGCATCGACGACCACGATGACGCCGTCCAGCGCCAGTGCGGGATCGGCCAGGCCCAATTGGGCAATGCGCCAGGGGTCGGAGACGCCGCTGGCCTCGACCACCACGGCGTCGAAGCGATCGCGCTGCTGCAGCACGCCGACCAGGGCCATGGACAGGTCATCGCCGATCTGGCAGCACACGCAGCCATTGGTCAGCGCGATGGTGTCGCCGCTGTGGTCCTTGATCAGGCCTGCATCGATGTTGAGCGCGCCGAAGTCGTTGACCAGCACGGCCAGCCGCTGCCCATCCGCATGGCGCAGCCAGTGGTTGAGCAGCGTGGTCTTGCCGGCGCCCAGGAAGCCGCCGATGACCGTGAACGGCAACCGCTGTCCCATGTCATGCCGCCTTGAAGACGCGCCCCGACAGCACCGTGCCCCACACCCGGAGGTCCTTGAGCACCATGGGGTCCAGGGACAGCGGATCGTCCTCCAGCACGCAGAAGTCGGCGCGCTTGCCGCATTCGATGCTGCCGATCTCGTGGTCCAGCTTCAGTGTCCAGGCCGCTCCCAGCGTGACCGCATGCAGGGCCTGGGCCACGGTCAGGCGCTCGGCCGCGCCCAGCACGCGGCCCTTGGGCGTGATCCGGTGGACCGCGCACCAGGCGGTGAACAGCGGCCCCAGCGGCGTGACGGGCGCATCCGAATGGATGGCCAGCGGCACGCCGGCGGCCAGCGCGCTGGCGCAGGCATCGAGCCGCATGGCCCGGTCCGGCCCCATGGTCATCTCGTAGTGCTGGTCGCCCCAGTACCAGAGGTGGTTGGCGAACAGGTTGGCGCACAGGCCCAGCGCCGCCATGCGGCGAAACAGCGGCGCATCGATCATCTGGCCATGCTGCAGCGTGTGGCGGTGGTCGGGCCGGGGGGCGCGGGCCAGCACGCGGCCTATGGCGTCGATGGCGGCCTCGCTGGCCTCGTCGCCATTGGTGTGCGTATGGATGAGCAGGCCTGCGCGGTGGTAGGTCTCGAAATCGGCCTCGTACTGCGCGGGCGCGGTGACCCAGATGCCGTTGGGCGCGCCGTTGTAGTGACCGGGCCAGCGCAGGCGCGCCGAAAAGCCCTGGATGGAGCCGTCCAGCATCATCTTGACCAGGCCGTAGCGCAGCCGGTCGGTGTTGCGCGCCATGAGCGTGCGCACATGCCCGGCACCGGCCTCGGCGCCATGCGTGCCGTGAAACGCCTGGAAGGCGGGCAGGATGCGGATGGGCACCTGGTCGTCGGCCAGCGCGGCCTCCAGCACGCGGCAGTCCTGCTCACCCAGTTTGTTGACCAGGTCGGTGGCCGTGGTCACGCCCTGGCGGCAGGCCAGGCGGGCAAAGGAGCGCACGCCAGCCTCGGTCATGGGCGCCAGCAGCCCGGCGTTGCCGATCTTGCGCAGCACCAGGAACATGGCGGCCGGCTCCTGCAGTTCGCCCGTGGGCTCGCCGGCCAGGGCGTGGCCGGGTGCAAAGCGCACCACGCCCTCGACCTCGTTGTCACGCGTGATCTCGGCCAGGCGCAGCATGGCGCTGTTGACGTTCATCAAATGGCCGTTGGCGTGCGAGATCACGACGGGACGGCCTCCTGCGGCCCGGTCCAGGTGCTCCACCGTCATGCGCTCGCCGCCGAAGTAGATGGGATCGAACCCCCAGGCGATCAGCGGCTGGCCGGGCGGCAGGCCCTGCGCATCCATGCGCGCCGCCACCTCGGCCAGGCGGTCCACCACGGCATCCATGGAGCGCAGGCCGGGCCAGGTCTTGCCATCGGGGTCTCGCCGGTCGAACCAGCCCGTGTATGTCCAGTCCCACATGCTGCCCTCCTTGAGGTGACAGTGGCCCTCCACCAGCCCGGGCAGCAGCACCTGGTCGGCAAAGCGCTCGTCGATGCGGCATTCGCCCCAGGCCGTGCAGCGCGCAAGGTCCCCGACCGCGAGGATGCGCCCGTCGCGCACGGCCACGTGCGTGGCCTCGGGCTGCATGGGGTTCATGGTGATGATCTTGCGGGCGGCGTAGACGGTGATGCTCATGGTGGCGGGTGCTCCGGGTTCAAAGGGCCAGCGGCGCGCGCGGCACGCCATCGATGTGGTCCACGCGGATGCAGCGCACCCAGTGGCCGGGGGCGGCTTCGCGCAGCGGTGGCGTCTCGGCCGAGCACGCAGGCACGGCCACGGGGCATCGTCCGGCGAAGCGGCAGCCCGCAGGCGGGTCGATGGGACTGGGCGGATCGCCGGCCAGCCGGATGCGCCGCGCCGCGCGCTCGCGCCCGCCGCGCACCGTGGGCACGGCCGACATCAGGGCCACGCTGTAGGGATGCAGCGGCCGCGCGAAGAAGGCCTGGCGCGGGGCGCGCTCCACGATCTGGCCCAGGTACATGACGGCGATGTCGTCGCAGATGTGCTCGACCACGGCCATGTCGTGCGAGATGAACAGGTAGCTCAGGCCCAGTTCGCGCTGCAGCCGCGCCAGCAGGTTGAGGATCTGGGCGCGGATGGCGATGTCCAGCGCCGACACGGGTTCGTCGCAGACCACCAGTTCGGGCCGCGTGGCCAGGGCGCGCGCGATGTTGATGCGCTGGCGCTGGCCGCCCGAGAACTGGTGCGGGAACAGCTGGCGCTGTTCGGGCCGCAGGCCGACCTGGGTGAACAGCTCGGCCACGCGCGCCTCGCGCTCGGCCGGCGTGCCCACGTCCATCAGGTCCAGCGGAGCGCGCACCGCATCGCCCGCGCGCTGTCGCGGATTCAGCGAGGAGAACGGGTCCTGGAACACGATCTGCATGCGCCGCCTCGCCTGGCGCAGGGCCTCGCCCGACAGGCCGCCCAGGTCGGTATCGCCCAGCTGCATGCGGCCCGCCGTCACGGGCGCCAGGCGCATCACGGCCAGCGCCGTGGTGGTCTTGCCCGAGCCCGACTCGCCCACCACGGCCAGCGTGCTGCCGCGCCGCAGGCTGAAGGACACGCCGTCCACGGCCTTGACCACCTCGGGCCTGCCGAACAGGCCCTTGCCCGGGCGCGGAAAGTGGACCTGGAGATCGTCCACCTGCAAGAGGGTATCGTCCATGCGTGCGTTCATGCCAGGGCCTCCGTGTGGGCGCGGATGCGGGAAGCGGGAGCGTGCAGCCAGCAGGCCACGCCGTGGGATGGATCATCCAGCGCGGTCAGTGGCGGCGCCTCGCTGGCGCAGCGCGGCTGGGCCTCGCGGCAGCGCGCACGAAAGGCGCAGCCGCTGCCCAGCTCCCAGATCGAGGGCACGACGCCGGGGATCTCGGGCAGCTCGGTGCGCCCGCCTGACTGGCTGCTGCCCAGCTCGGGCAGGCAGGCGATCAGGCCGCGCGTGTACGGATGGGCGGGCGCCGACAGCACCTGCTCGCAGCGGCCCTGCTCGATCACGCGGCCCGCATACATGACCATGACGCGGTCGGCCATCTCGGCCACGGCCCCCATGTCATGCGTGATCAGCACGATGGCCGTGCCCTTGTCGCGCTGCAGCTCGCGCAGCAGGTCGAAGATCTGCGCCTGCACGGTCACATCCAGCGCCGTGGTGGGTTCGTCGGCGATCAGGATGTCGGGCCGGCAAGCCAGGGCCATGGCGATCATCACGCGCTGGCGCATGCCGCCCGACAACTGGTGCGGGTACTCGTGCACGCGCCGCTCGGGCGCGGGGATGCCGACCTGCCGGAGCATCTCCACGGCGCGCTGGCGCGCGGCGGCCGCGTCCAGGCCAGCGTGCAGGCGCAGCGGCTCGGCGATCTGCTCGCCCACGGTGAGCACCGGGTTCAGCGAAGTCATCGGCTCCTGGAAGATCATGGAGATGCGGTTGCCGCGCACCTGGCGCATATGGGCCTCGCCGGCGGCCACCAGGTCCTCGCCCTGGAAGCGCACCTGCCCGCCCGTGATGCGGCCCGGAGGCGAGGGAATGAGGCGCAGCAGCGCCAGCGCCGTCATGCTCTTGCCGCAGCCGGATTCGCCGACCACGCACAGGGTCTCGCCCGCGCGCAGATCGAAATCCACGCCGTTGAGCACCGTGGCCTGGCCGCGCCGGCCCTGGAAGGCCACGCGCAGGCCGCTGACTTGCAGCAGGGGGGTGTCGGTGTCCATCAGCGCTCCCTCAGCTTGGGGTTGAGTGCATCGTTGAGGCCGTCGCCGATCAGGCTGACGGCCAGCACGGTGACGAAGATGGCGGCACCGGGAAAGGCCACGGCCCACCAGCACGACAGCAGGTATTGGCGGGCCGACCCGATCATCAGGCCCCAGCTCATCTGGTTGGGGTCCCCCAGGCCCAGGAAGGACAGGCCGGCCTCGAACAGGATGGCGGCGCCCACGGCCAGCGTGGCCGACACCACCAGCGGCGGCAGCGCATTGGGCAGGATCACCTTCCAGATGATGCGGCCGTGGCGCGCGCCGATGGCGCTCTCCGCGCGCACGAATTCAAGCTGGCGGATGCGCATGAACTCGGCCCGCGTCAACCGCGCCGTGGCCGGCCAGCTCACGCTGCCGATGGCCAGCGTGACCGTCACCAGCGAGGGCGAGAACAGCGTGACCACCACCATGGCGAACAGCAGCGCAGGCAGCACCTGGAAGAACTCGGTCACGCGCATCAGCAGGGCATCGACGCGGCCGCCGTAGTAGCCCGCCATCGCCCCCAGCGTCACGCCGATGCACACCGACAGCAAAGCCGCGAAGGCGCCCACCATCAGCGTGGCGCGGCCGCCGTGGATGATGCCCGTGAGCACGTCGCGCCCCAGCTGGTCGCTGCCCAGCCAGGCCTCCTCGCTGAACGGCGGGCTCAGCGGCATGGTGCGGATCTCGAACGGGTCCGCAGGCCAGATCCAGGGGCCGGCGATGGCCACCAGCAGCACGATGAGCAGCATGGCCATGCCGGCAATGGCCGAGGGGTTGCGCAGGAACATGCGCAGCGCTTCGCGGGCCGGGTGCTCGGCATGGGCTGCGGCCTGCGGCGCGGCGACGGTCGGCACGGACACGGAAGGTGGTGTGATGGCGTTCATGGTCTCAGGCCGCCTTGATGCGGGGATCGATCAGCCGGTAGCACAGGTCGGTGACGAGGTTCATCACGACCACGACGATGGAGGAGAACAGCAGCACGCCCAGGATGGTCGGGTAGTCGCGCCGCAGCACCGAGTCGAAGGCCAGCCGGCCCAGGCCCGGCCAGTTGAAGACCGTCTCCACGATGATGGCGCCGGCCATGACGTTGCCGAACTGCAGGCCCAGCATGGTCACCACGGGCAGCAGCGCGTTGCGCAGCGCATGGCGGTAGAGCACCACATGCTCGGCCAGCCCCTTGGCGCGCGCCGTGCGGATGTAGTCGGCGCCCAGCACGTCCAGCATGGACGAGCGCGACAGCCGGCTGTACTGCGCCAGGTAGACCAGGGCCAGTGTCAGCGCGGGCAGCACCAGGTGCCGTGCCACGTCCAGCAGGTCGGCAAGGCCCGCGCCGCCTGCGGCATCGGCCGAGCGCATGCCCGACACCGGCAGCACGGGCCACCAGGAGGCAAACGCCAGCACCAGCAGCATGCCGGTCCAGAACACGGGCGCCGCAAAGCCCACCAGGGACAGCACGGTGATGCACTGCGACAGCAGGCCGTTGGGCCGGCGCGAGGACAGCACGCCCAGCAGCGTGCCCACCACGAAGGCCGTGAGCACGGCGGCCAGAACCAGCAGCAAGGTGGCGGGCACGCGCTCGGCAATCATCTGCGCCACCGGCAGGTTGAAGAAGTAGGAGTAGCCCAGATCACCACTGGCCACGCGCGCCAGGTAGATGCCCAGCTGCACGGGCAGCGGCCGGTCCAGCCCGTAGCGTGTGCGCAGCTCGGCCATGAGCTCGGGCTCCATGCCGCCGCTGGCGCCGGCAATGGTCTCCACGGGGTCGCCGGGCGCCGCATGCACCAGCATGAAGTTCAGCACCACCACGGCCAGCACCAGCGCCAGGCCCTGCAGCAGCCGCTTGAGGAGTGTGCGAAGAAAAGCCATGGACTGCACCTCCCGACTACTTCAGAAAGATCTCGTCATAGGGCGAGGCCGGCCCCCAGACCGTGGTCGGCAGGTTGCCCACGTTCTTGCGCGCAGCCGTGTGATAGGGCGAGTTGTTGATGAAGATCACCGGCAGCTCGTCGGTCACGGTCTTCTGGAAGGCCGCATAGAGCTTCTTGCGCTCGGCCGTGTCCAGCGTGCCGCTGGCAGTGTTCAGCAGCTCGTCCACCTTGGGATTGCGGTAGGACTGGGTGTTGGTCCAGACCACGGGCTTGATGTTGGTGGACAGGTAGCTGCGGTGCACGCCGATGACCGGGTCGCCCCAGTTGAAGACGATGTCCATGGACAGGTCGAAGTCATGCGTGGCCAGCCGCCGGGACCAGGCCGGGAAATCGGCCGAGGCCCTTACATCGACGGCGATGCCCACCTTCTTGAGCTGGGCGCGCACGTACTCGGCCACGTTCTTTTGCTGCTCGTCCGTGCCCGGCAGGTAGTCGATGGTGATCTTGAAGCGCTCGCCATTGGCCCCGGGCTTGAGGCCGGCCTCGTCCAGCAGGGCCGCCGACTTCTTGAGGTCCAGCGGATAGCGCACCAGGTCGGCCGATGCAAGGGGGCTGGCCGCCACGATGGGGCCGTCGGCCACGCTGGCGAAGCCGCCCATCAGCGCCTTGGTGATGAAGTTCTTGTCGATGGCATGCGCAATGGCCTTGCGCACGCGCACGTCGTCCAGCGGCTTCCTGTCGGTGTTGATGGCCAGCCAGTTGATCGAGCCTATGCCCTCGAAGCCCTTGCCGGTCAGCGTGATCTGGGGATTGGTGGACAGGCGCTTCAGGTCGATGGAGGCCTGCAGGTAGGGCACCATCTGCACGTCGCCGCGCTCCAGGCTCAGCAGCAGGCTGGAGGAGTCGGGCACGATGTTGAAGACCAGCTTGTCCAGGTAGGGCCGGCCGGGCAGGAAGAACTTGTCGAAGCGCTCCATCACGATGCGCTGGCCCGCGCGGAACTCGGTCAGCTTGAACGGCCCCGAGCCCACCACGTCGGCGCTGTTGCGCGCATGGGTCTTGAGGTCGGCACCGTCGCCATAGATGTGCCTGGGCAGTATGGGCGCCAGCGCCGGGCTCATGGCCAGCAGGATGGCCGGATGCGGCGCGTTCATGCGGATGATGGCCGTGTAGGGGTCGGGCGTGTCCACCTTCTCCACCGGCCCCAGCATGGTCTGGAACGGGTGGTTGGCCTTGATGGCCATGATGGAGAAGGCCACGTCGGCCGAGGTGATGGGCTTGCCGTCGTGGAACACGGCATTCCTGCGCAGGTTCAGGGTCAGCGACTTGCCGTCCTCGGCCAGCTTCCAGGACTCGGCCAGGTAGGGCTGGGGCTTCCACTGGTCATCGAAGCGCAGCGGGCTGGCGAACAGCTGGGTGGAAGGCATGGCCGTGGCAATGCCCGATTGCACGGCGCCGTTCAGGTGCCGTGGCACCTGGGTGCTGCCCACGATCAGGGTGCCGCCGCGCTGCGGCTCCTGGGCCTGCAGCGGCGTGGCCGCCAGGCCCGCCAGCGCGCCGGCCAGGGCCAGGGCCGCCAGGGCGCGGCGTCGGAAAGTGATGGTGTGCATGGACTGTCTCCCTCGTTGGATCGCCAGGCCGCGCGGCTCGCTGCCTTCAATCCAGAATACGCAACAAGGGCGCGGGCCGCGGGGGCCACAGCCGTCCAAACGTAGGAGCCAGAGGCCCGGTGTTTACCCGCGTCGGCCGGCCCAAACCTTTACTTGCCCGCACCCGCACCGCAACATGGCACCGACCGCGCGCCCTCTGCCCGGCCGCGCCAAGAACGCCCCCCGATTGCCTCCGTTGCGCCATGAGCACCCCTTCCGCCACAGACCCACGCCACCAGTGGGCCCGCCTGTTCGCGCTGCCCGAGCAGCCCGGCCTTCCCCTGAAGGACCGCCTGCGCCTGGCCCTGGTCCAGCCCATCCTCGAAGGCCGCCTGCCGCCCGGCGCGGCCATGCCGCCCTCGCGCGAGCTGTCGCGCCTTCTGGAGGTGTCGCGCAATACCGTGACCACGGTCTACGAGCAGCTCGTGGATGAAGGCTTTCTGGAAGCCCGCCCGCGCAGCGGCGTGTTCGTGGCCCGGGATTCGCGCCTGGCTGGTGTGGACGGCGCCGTGGCCCTGCCTGCGGCAAGTCCCGGGGAGCCCGCACCGGACTGGTCTGCACGCGTGCTGCGCTCGCTGACGGACAGGCACACGCTGTCCAAGCCGCTGCAGTGGCGCGAGTACCCCTACCCCTTCGTCTACGGCATGCACGATCCCGCGCTGTTTCCCACCGAAGGCTTCCGGGAATGCTGCACGCGCAGCCTGGCGCGCGCCCAGCTGCCGCACTGGACGCCGGACTTCGAGACCGACGACGTGCCCGACCTGATCGAGCAGATCCGCCTGCGCCTGCTGCCCCGGCGCGGCGTGTTCGCGCTCAAGGAAGAGATCCTGGTCACCGTGGGCGCGCAGCAGGCCTTCTACCTGCTGGCCGACGCGCTGCTGGCCCCCTCGCAGCGCCTGGGCTTCGAGGAGCCCGGCCACCCGCATGCGCGCAACACCTTTTCGCTGCGCCGCCCGCACTGGGTGCCCGTGGCCGTGGACGAGGAAGGCGTGGTGGTCGATGGCCTGCCGCCGCTGGACTACCTGTTCGTCACGCCCTCGCACCAGAGCCCCACCACCGTGACGCTGAGCCTGCAGCGGCGCGAGCAACTGCTGCGCCGCGCCGAGCAGGGCGATTTCGTGATCATCGAGGACGACTACGAGGCCGAGAACCTCTACCAGGGCACGCCCATGCCCGCGCTCAAGAGCCTGGACAAGGGCGGGCGCGTGATCTATGTGGGGTCGCTGTCCAAGAGCCTGTCGCCCGCGCTGCGGCTGGGCTACATCGTCGCACCGCGCGCGCTGATCGACGAGTTGCGCGTGCTGCGCCATGCCATGGTGCGCCACCCCAGCGCCTTTCTGCAGCACGCCTATGCGCTGTTCCTGTCGCTGGGCCACCATGAGGCCCATGCGCGCCGCGTGAACCAGGCCATGCTGGAACGCGTGGCGCAGGTGGACCGCTCGCTGCGCGCGCACCTGCCGGATTTCATCTTCCGCCAGCCCCAGGGCGGCGCGTCGCTGTGGGTGCAGGCGCCGGCCTGGCTGGACGCCGATGCGCTGGCCGCCGTGGCGCGCCGCCACGGCGTGCTGATCGAGGCAGGCAGCGCGTTCTTTGCGACGCCGCGCCAGCCCTGCCCCTTTTTCCGGCTGCGCCTGTCCTCCATTGCCACCGATCAGATCGATGCAGGCATTGCGGCACTGGCACAGGCGGTGGCCGAACTGGCCCGGTCGCGATGACCGGGTCCGGGCCCGTGGTCACTGCTGCGCGTAGGACTCCAGCGGCTTGTCGTTGGGCTTTTGCAGCAGCTGTTTGAGCATGTCGCTCATGGGCAGGTTCAGCGGGGCATTCTTGGGCGGAATGGGCTGCACGAACCACTTGTCGTAGATCTTCGCCACTTCGCCCGAGGCCATCATGCCCACCAGCACGTCGTCCACGGCCTTCTTGAAGGCGGGATCGTCGCGGCGAAACAGGATGGCGATGGGTTCGGAGCCCAGCACCTCGCCCACGATCTTGAAGCCTGCAGGGTTCTTGGAGTTGGCGATGACGCCGGCCAGCAGGTTGTCGTCCAGCACGAAGGCATCGGCACGGCCCGATTCGAGCATCAGAAAGCTCTCGAAATGGTCCTTGCCCAGCGAGGTGGGCAGGTTCACGCCATTGTCGCGCCCGTACTTGCGCAGCAGCTGCACGGCGGTCGTGCCGGCCGAGGCCGCCACGGGCTTGCCGTCGAGCTGCTTGAAGGAGGTAATGCCCGAGTCGGCGCGCACGGCCATGCGCACCTGGCTCACGTAGGTGGTCACGGCAAAGGCCACCTGCTTTTGGCGCGCGAGGTTGTTCGTGGTCGGGCCGCAGCCGATGTCCACGGTGCCGTTCTGCACCAGGGGCATGGTGTTCTGCGAGGTCAGGGCCATGTACTCGATCTTGGCCTTGGGCACGATCTGGGCCAGCACCTTCTCGCACAGCTCCACGTGGTAGCCCACGTACTTCTGCGTGGTGCCGAAGGCATAGGCCATGGGCGCCGAGCTTTCGCGCACGCCCATCACCACCTTGCCTGTGCTCTGGATCTTGTCCAGCGTGCCGGCCGCTTCCTGTGCATGGGCAGCGCCAGTTGCCGCCACCACACATGCCATCGCCACATGGGCCAGTACGAATCGCATCGAGGGTCTCCTTGGATAGTTGTTGCAGGTCCGAAGGCGCGCTGCGCCTCCACCCTGCCGAGCCGCCGTCACTGGCTGCATGCAAGCAGGGCCGCCGTCAAGGCGATTGCATCAACTATCGAGCAATCAGGCGCCTGTGCATAACGATGAAATGGAAGAAGGTCATGCTCCACCCACATGACCCGGCACCCTGCTGGTGCGCCGCGGGGGCCACAGGCCCGCAGCGCCCGGTCAGCCGGCCGACCCTGCCGCAAGCCGGTGCATGAGGCCCTGCGTCGAGGCATCGACGCCCTGCCAGTCGCCGCTGTCCTGGCGCGCATGCAGCTGGCGCGCCAGGTGCTTGCCCAGCTCCACGCCCCATTGGTCGAAGCTGTTGATGCCCCAGACCGCACCGGCCGAGAAGACACGGTGCTCGTACAACGCGATCAGGGCGCCCAGCGATGCCGGATCGAGCTGCTGCAGCAGCAGGAAGCTGCTGGGCCGGTTGCCCGCGCAATGGCGCTCCGCACCCTCGCCGTGGCGCCCCTCCATCAGGGCCTGGGCCTGGGCAATGGCGTTGACGACCAGGCTCTGGTGATGGGCGCCCAGGTATTTGCCGCCGTCGCGCAGCGCGATGAATTCCACGGGAATCACGTCCTGGCCCTGGTGCAGCATCTGGAAGAAGGCATGCTGGCCATTGGTGCCGGGCTCGCCCCATATCACGGGCGCCGTGCGCACGGGCAGTGTCTGCCCGTCGCGCGTCACGCCCTTGCCGTTGCTCTCCATCTCCAGCTGCTGCAGGTAGGCGGTCAGCCGCCGCAGGCCATGGCTGTAGGGGGCAATGCAGCGGCTGGAGAAGCCGCAGAAATCGCGGTACCAGACATCCAGCAGGCCCAGGCGCAGCGGCAGGTTGCCCTCCACGCCCGAGGAAAAGAAATGCGCGTCCATGGCATGGGCGCCGTCCAGCAGCGCACGGAACTGCGCCGCGCCGATGGCGATGGCCACCGGCAGGCCGATGGCCGACCACAGCGAAAAACGGCCGCCCACCCAGTCCCAGAAACCCAGCGTTCGGCGGATGCCGAAGTCGGCTGCGGCCTGCACATTGGTGGTGAGCGCCACGAAGTGCCGGTCGATGGAGCATGCGGCCTGCGGGTCCTCGCTGCCGCCCTGCTCCAGGAACCACCGGCGCGCCGAGTGCGCGTTGAGCATGGTCTCGGCCGTGGTGAAGGATTTGGAGGCGATCAGGAACAGCGTGCTGTGCGGGCGCACGCGGCGCAGCACATGGCCGAGCTCATGGCCATCGACGTTGGAGACGAAATGGAAATTCTTGCCCGCATCGACCCAGTCCTCCAGCGCATTGACCACCACTTCGGGGCCCAGGTGCGAGCCGCCGATGCCGATGTTCACGATGTCGGTGATGCCCTCGTCGCCACGCACCTGCTCGGCCAGGGCCAGCATGGCGTCCAGCGTCTCGTGCACCTGTGCCAGCGCCTCGTGCATGGCCGGCTGCCACTGCTGCACGGTGGCGCAGTGGCGCAGCTGGCCGCCGTCGCGCGGCATGCGCAGCAGCCAGTGCATGACGGCGCGGCCCTCGGTGCAGTTGACGGGCTCGCCGGCCAGCATGGCGTCGCGCTGGGCCAGCACGCCGGCCTGCTGCGCCAGCTCGCGCAGCAGCGTCTCGGTGGCTTCGGTCCAGAGGTTCTTGGACAGGTCGGCGAAGACATGCGGGGCCTGCTGGCTCAGCGCGTCCAGCCGGCCCGCGTCCGCGGCAAAGGCCTGGCACAGATCCAGGGACCGGATGTCTTCGTTGAAATGGCGTTCAAGTGCCGACCAGGCCGGCAAGGTGTTGCACAAAACGGGCAAGATCTTCATCCAATCAGTCTGCGGCCTGCTGCATCAATGCTTCGAGCTTGCGGGTGTCGGCAGCGAAGGCGCGTATGCCTTCGGCCAGCTTCTCGGTGGCCATGGCGTCCTCGTTGAGGGCCAGGCGGAAACCGGCTTCGTCATAGTGCACGGGATCGAGGGCCAGGGTCCGCGCGGCCTCGGGGTCCAGGGCGCGCGCCAGGGGCGCATCGCTGGCGCCCAGCTGGGCCAGCAGTTCGGGGGCGATGGTCAGCAGGTCGCAGCCCGCCAGCGCCACGATCTGGCCCGTGTTGCGAAAGCTCGCGCCCATGACCTCGGTGGCGATGCCGAAGTGCTTGTAGTGCTCGTAGATGGCGCGCACGGAGCGCACGCCGGGATCGTTGGCGCCGGCCATGGCGGCCTCGTCCCACTGGGCGCCGGCCTGCTTCTTGTACCAGTCGTAGATGCGGCCCACGAAGGGCGAGATCAGCTGCACCTTGGCCTGTCCGCAGGCCACGGCCTGGGAGAACGAGAACAGCAGGGTGAGGTTGGTGTGGATGCCGCGCAGCTCCAGCTGGCGCGCCGCCTCGATGCCTTCCCAGGTGGAGGCGATCTTGATGAGCACGCGGTCGATGTGCACGCCTTCGGCCTGGTACAGCTCGATCAGGCGCTCGGCACGCGCCACGGTGGCCGAGGTGTCGAACGACAGGCGCGCATCGACTTCGGTGGAGACGCGGCCCGGAATGGTGTTCAGGATCTCGCAGCCGAAGCGCACCAGCATGCGGTCCATGACCTCGTCGAGGCGGCGGCCCTTGTACTGGGCCACGGTGGCGCGCATCAGCGGCGCGTACTCGGGCTTTTGCACCGCCTTGAGGATGAGCGAGGGATTGGTGGTCGCATCCCGTGGCTGGAACTGGGCCAGTTGGTGGAAGTCGCCGGTATCGGCCACCACGGTCGTGTACTGTCGAAGCGCATCAAGCTGGTTCATGGAACATCCTTTGGGCGGGAGCCTGGCGAGGGGCGGCATCGCACCAGGGCGGTGCGGTTGTACCGGCAAATCCTCCGAGTGTATGCGCGCGCATGGTTTGCATCGGCGTCAGGAAAGTAAGCGAAGGCTGCCGCTCATGCAAAATGCGCGCTGGACCTGCCTTGCGGCAACCGCTTCCCTTTACCCATAGAACAACGCCCACCGCCTAATGCTGGACCGCATCACCGCCTCGCTGCCCTCGCTTGCTCCCGCCGAACAACGCGTGGCCCGCCTGGTGCTGGCCGATCCACGGGCCTTTGCACGGCAGCCGGTGCGCGAACTGGCCGAGCGAGCCCATGTCAGCAAGCCGACGGTGGTGCGCTTTTGCCGCAGCATGGGCTACGACGGCCTGGCCGACTTCAAGCTCAAGCTGGCCGGCAGCGTCAGCGAGGGCGTGCCCTTCATCCACCGCAGCGTGGACACCGACGACAAGACCAGCGACGTGATGGTCAAGGTGGTGGACAACGCCGTGGCCGCCTTCCTGCAATACCGCAATGCCGCCAGCACCACGGCCATAGAGCAGGCGGCGCAGGCCATCGCCTCGACCTGGCAGACGGGGCGGCGCATCGAGTTCTACGGCGCAGGCAACTCGGGCATCGTGGCGCAGGACGCGCAGCACAAGTTCTTTCGCCTGGGCGTGACCAGCCTGGCCACCAGCGACGGCCACATGCAGGTGATGAGCGCCACCCTGCTGGGACCCGGCGACTGCGCGGTGATCATTTCCAACTCGGGCCGCACGCGCGACCTGATGGACGCGGCCGACATCGCGCGCAAGAACGGCGCCACCACGATTGCCATCACCGCCAGCGGCTCGCCCCTGGCCTCGGCCTGCCACATCCATCTGGCCGCCGACCATCCCGAGGGCTACGACCGCTACAGCCCCATGGTGTCGCGCCTGCTGCACCTGCTGGTCATCGACGTGCTGGCCACCTGCGTGGCGCTGCGCATCGGCCCGGCCCTGCAGCCTGCGCTGGAGCAGATGAAGAACAACCTGCGGGCCAAGCGCTACACGTAGCACCGGCCCCAGGCCCACCCGCCTCGTTCAGCCCTGCCAGCGCCTGAGCACCAGCGAGGCGTTGACACCGCCAAAGCCGAAACCGTTGACCAGGGCATGCTCCATGGCCCAGGGCCTTGCCGCGCCGGCGATCAGGTCCAGCCCCTGGGCAAGGGGATCGGGCTCCACCAGATTGCGCGTGGCCGGCGCCATCTGGTCGCGCAGCGCCAGCACCGTGAAGATGGCCGCCACCGCGCCCGCCGCGCCCAGCAAATGGCCCGTGGCCGACTTGGTGGAGCTGATCGCCACGCCGCTGTCCTCGCCAAACAGGGAGCGCATGGCCGCCAGCTCGCCCCGGTCGCCCACGGGCGTGGAGGTGGCGTGGGCATTGAGGTACTGCAACTGATCCGGCGACAGCCCGGCCATGGCCAGCGCCTGTGCCATGCTGCGGCGCGCGCCGTCGCCATCTTCCGGGCCCGAGGTGATGTGATAGGCATCGGCACTGGTGCCGTAGCCCACCACTTCGGCCAGCGGCACGGCGCCGCGCGCCAGGGCGTGGTCCAGCCCCTCCAGCACCAGGGCGCCCGCGCCCTCGCCCATGACAAAGCCGTCGCGGCCCGCGTCGAAGGGGCGTGAGGCCTCTTCGGGCCGGTCGTTGTATCCCGTGGAAAGGGCCTTGGCCGCCGCGAACGCACCCAGGCTCACGCGGTCGATGGCCGCCTCGGCGCCGCCGCACAGCGCCACATCGGCCTCGCCCGAACGGATCATGCGCAGGCCGTCGCCCAGGGCCTGCACGCTGGCTGCGCAGGCAGTGACCGGCGCACCCAGCGGGCCCTTGAGCCCATGGCGTATCGACACATGCCCGGCCGCGAGATTGACCAGGAAAGACGGCACGGTGAATGGCGACAGGCGCGACACCCCCCGGCTGTCCGTGGTGCGCACGGCCTGGGCAATGGCGCCAAACCCGCCGATGCCCGAGGCAATGATGCAGGCCGTGCGCGTGCGCTCCTGCTCGCTGGCCGGCTGCCAGCCGGCCTGGGCCAGGGCCTGGTCCGAAGCGTCCAGCGCCAGCGGAATGAAGCGGTCCATCTTGCGCTGGTCCTTGGGCGAGACCACGGCATCGATGTCCCAGCCGCCTTCCGGGTCGCGGGCCAGGTCGGGCACCTGGCCTGCCACCTGGCCCGGCACATCGGGCGCCAGATCTTCGGGCAGCCGGCTCAGGCCCGATGCGCCGGACAGCAGCCGGCGCCAAGCCAGTTCAATGCCCCGACCCAGCGGCGAGACCATGCCCATGCCCGTGATGACCACGCGGCGTGCGAGAGGACCCGTGCTCATGAACGCTCCCTGATGGACCATGCAGAGACTGCAGCGCGCACGGGGCACAGGCTGCTCGGGATTGAAGAGGCGTTCATCGGTTCTTCCCTGTAGAGTGCACAGCCCCTGCCGCAGATGGTGAGCATTGCCTGCAGGCACGGACTTATGATGATGGCCGTCATCATAAACGCATTTTGATGACAACCATAATCATTGGACAGTGCACATGAAAGTCACGAAAGCCCAGGCCGCGCAGAACCGGCAGGACATCCTCGAAGCCGCCGCGCGGCTGTACCGCGAGCACGGGCTGGACGGCGTCGGCGTGGCCGAGGTGACGCGCGGCGCGGGACTCACCCACGGCGGGCTCTATCGCCACTTCGAATCCAAGGACGCGCTGGTGCGCGAAGCCTGCGCACGCGCCTTCGACTGGTCCATCGCGCCGCTGGACGGCCTGCAGGGTGAACAGGCCGGCAGCCTTGCCGCGCGCGTGCAGTCCTATCTGTCGCCGCAGCACCGCGACAGCCCCGGCGAGGGCTGCCCCGCTGCGGCGCTGGCCGTGGACGTGGCCCGGGCAGGTGGTGATCTTTCAGCGGTGTTCGCCGAAGGGGTGGAACGCAACATCGGCAGGTTTGCGCGCGTGATCGGCACACTTGGCGACGATCAGGCACCCGATGCCGCACAGCGCGCCCAGGCCATGGCCATGCTCAGCAGCATGGTGGGCGCCCTGGTCCTGGCACGTGCCACGGTCGCCGCCAATCCAGCCTTGTCCGACGAGATCCTAGAAACGGTAAAGGCCCACCTTCTTGCGATCGAGGGACAGCCCCGCTGACCGGCTCCGCCTGCGCTATACGTCCTGCGAAGGCAGCGGCATGGCCTGCTCGATCAGGCTGGCGTGCAGGGCAGCGCCCAGCGGCAGCACCTCGTCGTTGAAGTCATACCGGCTGCTGTGCAGCGGCACCCCGGGCTGGGCGCCCGTGGATTGCCCCAGACGCAGGTAGGCGCCGGGTTTGTGCTGCAGCATGAAGGAAAAATCCTCCGCGCCCATGCTGGGCTCCAGCTGCCGGTCCAGGTTCTCCACGCCCACCAGCGCCTGGGCCACGTCGGCCGCAAAGGCGGCCTCCGTGGGGGAATTGATGGTGGCGGGATAGATGCGCTCGTAGTTGACCTTGGCCGTGGCACCCAGCCCCAGCGCCACCGCGCTGCACAACTCCTGCAGTCGCTGCTCGACACGGTCCTGCACGGCGGGATCGAAGGTCCGCACGGTTCCCACCAGCGTTGCCGTGCCCGGCATCACGCTGAAGGCGCCCAGGTCCCCGGCCTGCACGGCGCACAGGCTGATGACGGCGCTGTCGATGGCGCGCACATTGCGCGAGACGATGCTCTGCACCGCCGTGGTGATGTGCGCGGCCGCCAGCACCACGTCCACCGTCTGGTAGGGATGGGCGCCGTGGCCGCCGCGCCCCGTGATCTCGATGGTGATGCGGTCGGCAGCCGCCATCATCGCGCCCATGTTGATGCCCACCGTGCCCGCACGCATGGCGGGCCAGTTGTGCATGGCGTACACGGCCTGCATCGGAAAGCGGTCGAAAAGACCATCGGCAATCATGGCCCGCGCGCCGCCGCGCCCTTCCTCGGCAGGCTGAAAGACCAGCACGGCCGAGCCGTCGAAACGCCGTGTCGCAGCCAGGTAGCGGGCGGCGCCCACCAGCATGGCCGTATGGCCATCATGCCCGCAGCCGTGCATCAGCCCCTGCTTGCCCGATTTCCAGGGAAATTCGTTGTGCTCGACCATGGGCAGTGCATCCATGTCGGCACGCAGGCCCACCATCGCTCCCGAGCTGTGCCCCTGGCCACGGATCACGGCCACCAGGCCCGTGGTGCCCAGGCCTTCGTGGATCTCGTCCACGCCGCATTGCCGCAAGGCCTCCTTGACGCGCGCAGCCGTGAAGCGCTCCTCGAACCCCAGCTCAGGATGCGCATGCAGCTCGCGGCGCAGCGCCGTCAGCTCGGGGTGGTACTGAGCGATCTGGGCAAAGACCCGACCGCCTGCCTTGTATCGAGTGGCTTCCATCGCCTTGGTTCTTTCGCTTCATTGGCCTGCGCATTACCTTAACGCAGGAAATCGCGCCCGCCCACCGTCAGCCCATCGACAGGAAACAAAAAGGCCTCCCGAAGGAGGCCATCCGTTGCGCAAACGCCGCGCGCTCAGAAGCGATGGCGCAGGCCGACGGTGAAGCCCGTGCGCTTGGTGGCGCCATTGGCGTCGAGCATCACGCCCGAGCCGCCACTGGTCTTGGTGTGGTCCAGGGCCACATAGGCATCCGTACGCTTGGAGAAGGCGTAGTCGAGCACCGCCACCAGGAAGTCTGCCTTGCCATTGAAATTGCCCGTGCCCGAGCCCGACTGCTTGGCATGGTAGTAATGCGCGCCCACATTGATCTGGGGCGTGATCTGGTAGCCGAAGCCCATCTTGTACATCTGGCGCTTGTTGGCGTCGCCGGCCACGAAGCCGCCGTTGGACGAACCCGTCCAGAAGGAGTTGAGGATGGCCTGGTCGAATCCACCGCCTGCGGTTGCCGCCGGGAATGCGTCCTTGCGCTTGTTCAGGCCGTAGCCCAGGTTGACGTACCAGGGACCCACGCGGTAGGAGCCGCCCAGGGTATAGGCATCGACCTTGGTGCCGGCCGGCAGCGTCGTCCCCAGGTAGCCGGCGCCTGCGGAAATGCCGCTTTGCGAGTAGCGCAGATAGCCGCCGGCCGTCTTGATGGCGCCACCGGGCACCACGCCAGTGCCGACCTTGTCGAAGGTGTTGTTCTCGTCGAACGAATACTGCAATGCGCCGCGCACGGGGCCGAACTCGGCCAGGTACTTGACCATGTTGCTGGCGCGCGCGCCCATGGACATGCCGATTTCAGGCTTGTAGGCCTCCATGTACGGCGAATACGGGAAGGAGGCATAGGTGGACGTCACCAGATCGAACAGCATGTTGTACTGGCGACCCAGGGTGATCTGGCCGAAGCTCTTGCTGCGCAGGCCCACCCAGGATTGCTGGAAGTAGCTGGCCGCAGCCTGCTCGCCGGTGTCGGTGAGGAAACGGGCTTCCAGGTTGGCAATGGCTGCCAGACCGCCGCCCAGGTCCTCGGTGATGTTGATGCCCCAGCGGCTTTGCGACATGCCGCCGCCGATCATCTGGGTCTTGCCGCTCTTGGTCGGGCCTTCATTGGTGGTGTGGCGCACGCCGGCATCGACGATGCCGTACAGCTGTACGCTGCTTTGCTGGGCGAATGCTGCCAAGGGTGCCGTTGCTGCCAACACCGCCAGTGCCACGCTCTTTTTCACGAATGAAGAATTCATTGTGTTGTCTCTCTCTTGTTAACGATTGGTTGGTGGAAATTTCATTCTAGAAACGCTTTTCCCGCCTCGTCACCGTTGGCACAAGCACAACACAGGTCTTTCCCTAGCACAAAACAAAAGAGCCAGTCCGAAGACTGGCTCTTTTTTGCTTCAAATGGCAACTGGCTTACGCCAGCCGTTCATTAGAAAGCGTGGCGGATACCGACTTGCACGCCAGTCTGGCTTTCGCCAGCTTGCACGCCACCAGCGTACACGCCCTTGGCTTGCAGGCCCAGGGTCGAAGCATCCTTGTTCTTCAGGAATGCCAGGTTGCCGTACAGAGCGGTGCGCTTGGACAGGTTGTGCACGTAGCCCAGAGTGATCTGGTGAGCCTTGGAGTCGATGGCCTTCTGGTCGTACAGAGCGTACTGCAGCTTGACTTCGCCCACGCCGCCCACGGGAGCCGAAGCGCCCAGCATGTAGGAGTTGGTCTTGATGTCGCCGCCGATGTCGCGCTTGAACTTGGTCTGTTGCAGCAGGCCGCTCAGCTTGGCAACGCCGAAGTTGTACGAAGCACCCAGGGTGATTTCGTCACGGTCGGTAGCCAGGCCGCCAACGGCAGTCTTTTGCTGGGCAACGCCCAGGCTGGCGCTCAGGGGGCCGTTGTCGTATGCAACGTAACCGCCGATGTAACGGCCGACGCTGTCAGCAGTACCGATGGTTTGCTTTTCGTCGAAAGCGTAGCCAAAGCCGGCGTTGAAACCGCCGAAGTTGGGGGTGTAGTACGAGATCAGGTTGTTAGCGCGGATGCCGTTGTCGTCGGCGCCTTGGCCAGCAGCCCAGTTACGGAAGCCCATGAACTGGCCGATACCGGTGGCGCTGAACAGGTCGTAGGAGGTCAGCTTTTGGAAGGTCGGAACTTGGTCACGGCCCAGGCGCACTTCACCGAAGTTGCCCGACAGGCTCACGGTGGAACGACGCTTGAAGTTGAAGCCGCTGGCGTTGCCATCGTCACCGAAGATTTCGCCTTCCAGCCAGAAGCCAGCCTTCAGACCACCACCCAGGTCTTCCGTGCCGCGCAGGCCCAGACGGCTCGTGGAAGCGCCGCTGGTGCCCAGACCATAACGGCTGTCGCCAGCTGCGTCCTTGTTCACGTAGGCAACGTTGGTGTCCACGATACCGAACAGGGTCACGGAGGATTGAGCCATTGCGGCGCCGGAAGCAGCCAGCACTGCCAGGGCAATCAGAGATTTTTTCATTACGAGTTACTCCAAGGTTTAGAAGGGCGCCGGTCGTGAGGAAGAGAGGCTTGGCCTGAGGCTCCACCGGTTTCCCGCGCCAACCTCCTGGTGGGGAAGTTAGGGCCTATTGCACCAGACCGCCGCTGCCCATGCAAAGAAATTCACCCACAAACGGGCTTGAACCCCCGTTTTTCGTTGCACTGCCGCAACAAACCTGCAGACCAACACAATCAGGCCCAACCCGAACATCGCGCCGGCCTTGTTGCGCTTGCACAAAGAGAGGGCATGTCGTCCTGGTGTACCGTTCAGACCCTGAATTTGCCAAGATTTTCCGCTCTAGGGACCGCCCATGGACAAGATACTGACTGCCGCCGATGCGGCGCTTCGCACCCTGTTTGCACAGCCTTCCGCGGCCGAGCGCTCGCCCGCCACCGGCATCGCGGAGGGTGAGCTGACCGAGGCACAGCGCCGCCTGTCGGGCGCCTTGATGCGCGTCAATCATGTCGGAGAGGTCTGCGCCCAGGCGCTGTACAACGCCCAGGCCATGGTGACGCGCGACATGGTGCTGCGCGAGCATCTGCTGGAGGCGGCCCGCGAGGAAACCGACCATCTGGCATGGACCCGCGACCGGCTCAACGCCCTGGGCGACCGACCCAGCCTGCTGAACCCGCTGTGGTTCGCCGGGGCATTCGCCATCGGCGTGGTGGCCGCCAAGATCAGTGACGCCGCCAGCCTGGGCTTCGTGGTGGAGACCGAGGAGCAGGTTTCCGCCCACCTGGAATCCCATCTGGGCCGTCTGCCTGAGGAGGACCGCCCTTCGCTGGCCGTGGTGGCCCGCATGAAGGACGATGAGGAGCGCCATGCCGCCGCTGCGCGCGAAGCCGGCGCGCTGGAGCTGCCGCCGCCCGCCCGCGCCTTGATGCGCCTGGCCGCCAAGGTCATGACGACGACCGCTCACCGCATCTGAGATCCGAAGCTTCTGAAACGACGGGAGCTGCATCCAGCCAAAAAAGAAGCGGGCCCGGCCCGCTTTCTTCATTCTTGCCGAGTCCCTGTCGAGGCACGGAACCAAGCACCAGATACCTCAGGCCTCGACGATGTCGAACCCCGTGGTGATCTCGGCCGTCTTGCCCAGCATGATGGTGGCCGAGCAGTATTTGTCGTGGCTCATGGCAATGGCCCGCTCCACCGCGCCCGCTGGCAGGCCGGTGCCGCTGACGGTGAACTGCATGTGGATCTTGGTGAACACCTTGGGGTCGGTGTCCGCGCGCTCCGAAGTGAGCTTGACGCTGCAGCCTTTGACCGCGTGCCTGCCGCGCTTGAGGATCAGCACCACGTCGTAGGCCGTGCAGCCGCCTGCGCCTGCCAGCAGCATTTCCATGGGGCGGGGTGCCTGGTTCTGGCCTCCATTGGCAGGATTGGCCGCATCCGGCGCCCCGTCCATATTGACCACATGGCCGCTGCCCGTTTCCGCCACGAAGCCCATGCCCGAGCGCATGCCGGTCGTGCCGCCTGTCCAACTCACTGTGCATTCCATTGTTGCGTCCTCAAAAAACTGTTGCTATTTTGCATCAACTACACAAAAACCCTGATTTTGTTGCAACGCAGCACCTGCCGTGCATACAATGCACCCAAGCGTTATCTGAAGGGTTAACCCGGACAACCCTCCAGATGGACTGCAGATTGTGAACCAACTTCACTCTGCATCGCACCAGTTGTCTCCTCCACCTCCTCTATTGGTGGATTCAGCCCCCGGCTTTACAGCCTGGGGCTTTTTTTTGCCTTTGTCGTCCCTGGCCCAGCCTGGACGCTGCACTGCAGCATGAGTCACAAGCGCCTATGATGGCCGCCTGACACCGACGGGCCGCCTCCCGGCCTGCTGCTCTCCAGCCTTTCGCCGACGATGAACCACCCCCTGACCCCTGCCGACTACCTGACCAAGATCCTTACCGCGCGCGTGTACGACGTGGCCGTGGAGTCGGACCTGGAGCCCGCCAAGGCGCTGAGCCGCCGCCTGCACAACAAGGTGCTGCTCAAGCGCGAGGACCAGCAGCCGGTGTTCAGTTTCAAGCTGCGAGGCGCCTACAACAAGATGGCACACCTGTCCGCCGAGCAGCTGGAAAAGGGCGTGATCTGCGCCTCGGCCGGCAACCATGCGCAAGGCGTGGCGCTGGGCGCACGCAAGCTCGGTTGCCGCGCCGTGATCGTGATGCCCACCACCACGCCGCAGGTCAAGATCGATGCGGTACAGGCGCTGGGCGGCGAGGTGGAACTGGCCGGGGAAAGCTATTCCGACGCCTACAAGCACGCCGTCAGGCTGCAAAAGGAAAAGGGCCTGACCTTTGTGCACCCCTTCGACGATCCCTATGTGATCGCCGGCCAGGGCACGATTGCCATGGAAATGCTGAGCCAGCTGCAAAAGCTGGGCAGCCCGCGCCTGGATGCCGTATTTGTCGCCATCGGCGGCGGCGGCCTGATCTCGGGCGTGGCCAACTACATCAAGGCCGTGCGCCCCGACGTGAAGGTGATCGGCGTGCACACCAAGGATTCGGACGCCATGCTGCAGTCCGTGCGCGCTGGCCACCGCGTGGAGCTGGCCGACGTGGGCCTGTTCGCCGACGGCACGGCCGTCAAGCTGGTGGGCGAGGAGACCTTCCGCATCGCCCAGGACCTGGTGGACGACTACGTGGTGGTCGATACCGATGCCGTCTGCGCCGCGATCAAGGACATCTTCGTGGACACGCGCTCCATCGTCGAGCCGTCCGGCGCCCTGGCCGTGGCGGCGATCAAGCAGTACGTCGCGAAGAACAAGACCAGGGGCGAGACCTATGCCGCCATCCTGTGCGGCGCCAACATGAACTTCGACCGGCTGCGCTTCGTGGCCGAGCGTGCCGAGGTGGGCGAGGAGCGCGAGGCGCTTTTTGCCGTGACCATCCCCGAGGAACGCGGCAGCTTCAAGCGCTTTTGCGAAGTCGTGGGCAAGCTGCCTGGCGGCCCGCGCAACGTGACCGAGTTCAACTACCGCATCAGCCACGAGAACAAGGCCCATGTCTTCGTGGGCCTGACCACGGCAGCGCGCGGCGAGTCCGAGAAGATCGCCAGGAACTTCGAGAAGCAGGGCTTCGAGGCGCTGGACCTGACCTTCGACGACATGGCCAAGGAGCATCTGCGCCACATGGTCGGCGGCCATTCGCCGCTGGCCCAGGAGGAGCGCCTGCTGCGCTTCGTCTTCCCCGAGCGCCCCGGCGCACTGTTCAAGTTCCTCAGCCTGATGGCGCCGACCTGGAACATCTCGCTGTTCCATTACCGCAACCAGGGTGCGGACTACGGCCGCATCCTGGTCGGCATGCAGGTGCCCGCCAAGGATGGCCGTAAATTCGACGCCTTCCTGAGCAATCTGGGCTACCCCTGGGTCGAGGAAACCGGCAACCCTGCCTACCAGCTCTTCCTGAAGTAGGCCCCGCCTCGGCTGTCCAGACATGCAGCCCATACGCCATTTCCTGCTGGCTCTGCAGTTCTTCAGCCGCATTCCGGTCACCGGGCGGCTTGCGGCCTGGGCCGGCTGGAGTCCGGCAATGCAGCACGCCAGCGTGGCCCATCTGCCGGGCGTGGGCTGGCTGGTCGGCGCCTGGGGCGCGGCGTGGCTGCTGGCCGCAGGCTGGCTGCTGGCACCCAGCCCCTGGATGCCTCTGGTGGCTGCCGTGCTGTCCACCATTGCCACGCTATGGATGACAGGCGGCTTGCACGAGGATGGATTGGCCGACGTGGCCGACGGCCTGGGCGGCTTTGTCCCGCCCCAGCGCGCGCTGGAAATCATGAAGGATTCGCGCCTGGGAGCCTACGGCGCCATGGCGCTGGTGATGGCGCTGATGACCAGGATCTCCCTGGTCGCGCTGCTGATCGACATTCGCGCGGAATGGGCGGCCTTGCTGCTGTGCAGCAGCCATGTGCTGTCGCGCATGGCGCCGCTGGCTCTCATGCAATGCCTGCCCTATCTGGGCCAGGCAGCCCACTCCAAGGCCTTGCATGCCGCGGGTCGGCCATTGGCTGCCAGGGGCCTGGTCGCGGCAATCCTCTGGTGCCTGCCCGCCCTGGCGCTGACAGGCTGGCTGGCGGGCCTGCCGCTCGTCATCGGCCTGGTACTGCCCGGCGCCCTGGCCACGGCCGCCATGGTGCGCTGGCTGCGCCGCCGGCTGGGCGGCATGACGGGCGATTGCCTGGGCGCCACCCAGCAGGTCTGTGAACTGGCCATGCTGCTGGGCGCCGCCGCTGTGCTGATGCGCATGCAATGAACGCTCTCCCCACGCCGCGCCTTTGGCTGGTACGCCATGCCCGCCCCCTGGTGGAGCCCGGCATCTGCTATGGCCGGCTCGACATGGAGGCCGACGCCCAGGCCACGGCCGATGCGGCGCAGGCCCTGCACCTCGCCCTGCCTGCGGATTGCCTGCTGGCGCATTCGCCACTGCGCCGATGCCATCAATTGGCACAGGCCCTGCAGGCACTGCGGCCCGGCCTGGCATCGGCGGCGGACAGCCGCCTGCTGGAGATGGACTTCGGCGGGTGGGAAGGCCAGCCATGGGATGCGCTGGACCGCAGCGCCATCGATGCCTGGGCGGCAGACCTTGCCGGGCACGCGCCGGGCCGGGGAGAGTCCCTGGCGACCATGCTGCGCAGGGTGGACGAGGCCTTGCAGCAGGCAAGGATGTACTCGAAGGACGACGGCGCCGGGCGCGACATCGTCTGGATCACCCATGCCGGCGTGGCGCGCTGCGTGCAATGGCTGATGCGTGAAGGGAACGCCCTGCCTCAGGCGGCCCAGTGGACGCTGCCGGCGCCTGACTTTGGCGGCTGGCTGGTATTGGAACTGCAGCCGCCGCACTGACCGGACTCAGCGCTTGTCGGGCAGGGACAGCTGCAGCGTGATGGAGGCGGGGCCATCGACGCTGGGGCCCAGGCGCGCCTCGCGGCCCGAAACCGACTGCAGCACCACGCCCTCTTCCACGGCACGCCCCACGCGAAACGGCTTGGCCGGCTGGTTGCCCACGGCGATGACCGCCGCGCCGCCGCCGCTGTCGCGACCGGCCAGCACACCCACCAGCGCATAGCGCGAGACCACAGGCGCCGCGACCGGCACAGCAACACCCTGAGCAGCGGCCACGCCCCCCAGGGCCTGCGCCAGCGCGGGTGCATCGACCTGCAGTGCCTCGGGGGGAGCCGGTGGCACGGGCGCCCCCGCGCCGCCATTGCCCAGGCGCATGGCCCAGAAAGCCACGATGCCGGCCGCCAGCAGCCAGAGCACGAATGTGGCCGCCTTGACGTGCCAGGTCCGGGCCTGGCCCCGGTTCAATGAAAGTGTCACCATCGCGCGATTATGATGGAGCGATATGTCCAATTTGCTGCACCGTTCCATGACCAGCCTTCCCCGCCGTCCGCTGCCTGCCCTGCGCACCGCCGTCCAGCGCGGCTTCACGCTGATCGAGCTGATGGTGGTCCTGGTCATCATCGGCGTGCTGGCGGCCCTGATCGTGCCCAACGTGCTGGACCGCGCCGACGATGCCCGCGTCACGGCTGCACGCACCGACATCACCAACATCTCCCAGGCGCTCAAGCTCTACCGCCTCGACAACCAGCGCTATCCCACGGCCGAGCAGGGCCTGCAGGCGCTGATCATCCGTCCCACGAGCGGACCGCTGCCCAACAACTGGAAGCCCTATCTGGAAAAGCTGCCCAACGATCCCTGGGGCCGCCCGTACCAGTACCTGAATCCGGGCATCAAGGGCCCCATCGACATCATGTCCTTCGGTGCCGACGGCCAGGCCGGCGGAGAGGGCAAGGATGCCGACATCGGCAGCTGGCAGTAAGTCGATGGCCCGGGCGATGGCCCGCAAGCGCCGCGCTGCACCGCACCACAGGCCCGCACTCCCGGCGGGCCTGCCTGCTCTCATGCCCCGCCAGACGGTTGCGCCCACCCTGACCATTCCTTCGCGCGGCTTCACCCTGCTGGAACTGCTGGTGGTCATCAGCATCATGGCGATTGCCGCTGCCGGCGCAAGCCTGTCTCTGCGCGACAGCGGGCAGGCCCAGCTGGAACGCGAGGCCGAGCGCCTGGCCGCACTGCTGGAATCGGCCCGCGCACAGGCACGAGCCAACGGCGTGCCCGTGCGCTGGCGGCCCATGCCGCAGGGCTTTCGCTTCGAGGGCCTGCCGGCCAGCGCGCAATTGCCTTCGCAATGGCTGCAGTCCGGGGTGCAGGCACAGCCGGCGACGCCGCTGATCCTCGGCCCCGAGCCACTGATTCCTCCCCAGTCCGTCACGCTGACGCTGCGCGACTCCAACAGCCCGCCGCTGCGCGTGGCCACGGATGGACTGCGGCCCTTTGCCGTGCAATCCCTGCCATGACAGGCATCCACGGACCACGCCGCAGGCACGGCGCGCCAAGGCGCCTGCCGCACGGCTTCACGCTGATCGAGGTCCTGGTGGCCCTGGGCATCGTGGGCATTGCCCTGATGGCAGGCCTGCAGGCCACATCGGCCCTGACTCGCAATGCCGAGCGCCAGTCCGAGGTGCTGCTGGCCCAGCTGTGCGCGCAAAACGAACTGGTGCGCCTGCGCCTGTCGCGCCAGATGCCGCCCGTGGGCGACAACAGCTTCACTTGCGAGCAGGGCAGCCGGCAGCTGCAGGTCCAGCTCAGCGTGCGCCCCACGCCCAACCCCAGCTTCCGCCGCGTGGATGCCCTGGTCGTCACGGCCGAGCATCCGGTGCTGCGGGTATCGACCATCGTGGGCCGCTTCTAGATGCGTTTGCGCCCTTTCTCCCGCGCGCAAGGCTTCACCCTGGTGGAGCTGATGGTGGCCATCGCCGTCATGGCCCTGCTGGCCCTGGTGAGCTGGCGCGGACTGGACAGCATGGTGCGCTCGCAGGAGACCATTCGCGCGCGCAACGAGCAGCAGATCGTGCTGCAGACCGTGATCGCCCAGTGGAATGCCGACCTCGAAGCCCTGATGCCGCTGGAGCACGCCCAGGTCATCGACTGGGATGGCCAGGTGCTGCGCATGACCCGCAAGAGCAGTGCCGCCGTGGACGATGGCGCCGTGGTCGTGGCCTGGGCCCGCCGCCAGACAGCCGGACGCGACCAGTGGCTGCGCTGGCAGTCGCCACCGCTGCGCACGCGCGCCCAGTGGCGCGAGGCCTGGAACCAGGGGGCGCAATGGGGACGCAATCCTTCGGACGACCAGCGCCGCCGCGAAACCGTGCTGCTGCCCCTGGACCAGTGGCGCCTGTACTACTACCGTGACAACGCCTGGAGCAACCCGCAGTCCAGCGGCTCGGACAACGGCACGGGCACGCCCAATCCACCATCCGGCGGCACCAACAGCAGCGCACAGCTGCCCGCGATTCCTGACGGCATACGCGTCGAACTGACCCTGCCGCCCGACAGCGCCGTCCCCGGCCGCGTCACCATGGACTGGGTCAACCCCCTGCGATCCAACAGCCGATCATGATGCGCGCACCCCGCACCCTGCCCGTCCGCCGCCGCCCTCGCGGCGTGGCCCTGCTGGCCGCCATGCTCACGGTCACGCTGGTCGCCACCTTTGCCGCCACCGCGCTGTGGCAGCAGTGGCGCAGCGTGGAGGTCGAGACCGCCGAGCGCAACCGCATGCAGGCCGCCTGGATTTTGCTGGGTGCGCTGGACTGGTCGCGCGTGGTGCTGGCCGAGGATGCGCGCACCAGCCTGCAGGTGGACCACCTGGCCGAACCCTGGGCCGTGCCGCTGCAGGAGGCGCGCCTGTCCACCTTCCTGGCGGCGCAGAACAACGTCAGCCAGGTCGATGACGGCATGGCCGACATGCAGGACGCCTTTCTCTCGGGCCAGATCATCGACCTGCAGTCGCGCCTGAACCTGCGCAACCTGCTGGGCGCGCCCGACAAGCCCGAAACCCTGCGCCCGCTGGCCCGCCTGCTGGAACGCCTGAACCTGCCCCCTGCCTATGCCGCCCAGATCGTCCAGGCCCTGCGCGCAGCGGCCACCGCCGGCGAGGGCGCGCAGTTCCTGATGCCGCGCACGCTGAGCCAGTTCGGCTGGCTGGGATTGCCGCCCGAAGTCGTCTCGCGCCTGGAGCCCTACATCACCCTGCTGCCCGAGAATACGCCCGTCAACCTCAACACCGCCAGCGCCGAAGTCATCTGGGCCAGCGTGGAGGACCTGACCTGGTCCCAGGCCAGCCAACTGGTGCAGCTGCGCGCATCGCGCCCGCTGCGCAGCCTGGCCGATGCCTCCAACGCGCTGGGCCTGCCGCAGAAATTCGAGGGACAGAACCTTTCGGTCGCCACCAGCTTCTTCGAGGCGCGTGGCCGCATGCGCCTGGGCGAGATCGTGGCCAGCGAACGCTCCATGTTGCGGCGCAACAACATGACAGTCACTACCATCTGGCGCGAGAGGGGGGACTGGGGATTGCCCGAAGCTCCCGCGCCGTGACAGATGCCTGTCACACTCGGCCCCTACAATGCCCGCTTCCGTCCATGAGCACCTTGATTCTTCATCTGCCTGCGGGCCCCGCTGGCGAATACGCCTACGCACTCAGCAGCGACGGCCTGCGCGCCGACCGGCATGGCCACGCCGCAGCAGGCCTGCTGCCCGATCCTGGCCGCACCGGCCAGACGGTTGCCGTGGTGCCGCACCAGGCCTTGTCCTGGCATCTGGTCAGCCTCCCCCATGGCGTGCCTACGGGGAGCCGGCGTGGACATGTGCGCCTGCGTGCCGTGCTCGACGGGCTGCTGGAAGAGCGCCTGCTCGACGACCCCTCCCAACTGCATCTGGCGCTGCAGCCTCAGGCACGCGCGGGCGAACCCTGCTGGGTTGCCGCCTGCGACAAGGCCTGGCTCCATGCCCATCTGCAGGCCCTGGAGTCCGCAGGCCGGCCCGTGGGCCGCATCGTGCCCGAATGCCCGCCCCAGTCCACGCCCCAGCTGTGGGCCGTGGGCACGCCTGAATCGGCCTGGCTGCTGGCCACCGGCCTGAGCACGGCCCCGCAAGGCATGGACTCGCTGGCCTGCCTGCCGCTGCGCACCGACAGTGCCGACCCCGCCATGCTGGCCGCCCTGCTGCAGGCCCTGCCCCCCGACACCCCGATCCAGGCGGACCCGGCGCTGGCCCGCGCCGCCGAGGCCCTGCAGCGCCCCGTCAGCCTGCTGACGGACGCCCAGCGCGGCCTGGCGGCCCGCGCACAAAACTGGGACCTGGCCCAGTTCGACCTCGACCTGGGCGGCGGCAGCCGCACCCGCCGGCGCATGCTCGACGGCTGGCAGAGCTTTCTGCGCGCGCCGCAATGGAAGGCCGCGCGCTGGGGTGCCGCGCTCGCACTGCTGGCCCAGGTGGTGGGCCTCAATGCCTGGGCCTGGACCGAAAACCGAGCCATCGCGGCCAAGCAGGTCCAGGTGCGCTCCACGCTGGCCACCAGCTTTCCGCGCGTTCCCGTCATCGTCGATGCGCCCGTTCAAATGCAGCGCGAAGTCGCCACGCTGCGCCAGAGCGCCGGCGCGCTGACGCAGGGCGACCTGGAACCCCTGCTGGCCGCCGCATCCCGGGCCCTGCCTGCCGGCCAGTTGCCGCAGGCCATGGACTACCAGGACCGTCAGCTGCGCCTCAAGGGCGTCTCGCTGGAGGCCGAGGCACTGGAGCAGGCACAACAACATCTGGCCGGCAGCGGCCTGCGACTGCAGCGCGACGGTGCCGACCTGCTGCTTGCCCAGGAGGCCCGGCCATGAACATGCGCGCATCCCGCCAAAGCCTGGCCCCACTGCGCGCGCGCTGGAATGCCCTGGCGCCGCGTGAACAGAACATGACGCTGCTGGCCGGTGGCGTGGTGGCACTGGCCCTGCTGTGGTGGCTGGCCCTGGCCCCCGCCCTGCACAGCCTGCGCACCGCGCCCGAACGCCATGCCCAGGCCGACCGCCAGTTGCGCCAGATGCAGCTGCTGCAGGCCGAGGCCGAGCAGCTGCGCGGCAACGCACGCCCCGTGGTCGGCGATGCCAAGGCGCTGCTGCAAAGCTCGCTGTCCGCCGAACTGGGCGCCTCCGCCCAATTGAACTGGATGGGCGACCGCGCACAGATCACGCTCAAGGCCGCGCCCGCCGCCGCGCTGGCGCGCTGGCTGGCCCAGGTCCGCAGCAACACGCACGCCGTTCCCGCCGAGATGAAGCTGGCCCGCAGTGCATCTGCAAGCGCCGCAGGCGCTGCCGATGCCGTGCGCTGGGATGGCAGCCTGGTGCTGGACCTGCCTGTCGATCCGTCGCGGGCACCTTGAGCATGCGCCGCCAGCCCCGCTCCCAGCCTGTCCTGCGCTCACCGCGCGGCTGGGCGCTGGCAGGCGCCCTGTGCGGCCTGGTGGCCACCACCGTCGTCTGGGCACCCGCCGCCTGGCTGGCACGCGGCGTGGATTCCGCCACACAGGGCCAGGTACTGCTGCTGCAACCGCGCGGCACGCTGTGGAACGGCTCGGCCTCCCTGGCCTTCACCGGAGGCGCCGGCAGCCGCGACCGCACGGCCCTGCCCACGCGGCTGGAATGGACGCTGCGCCCGCGCCTGGACGGTGCCCGCATTCAGCTGCGCAGCGAATGCTGCACACCCACGCCCGTGGTGCTGGACCTGCTGCCGCGCTGGCAGGGCCTGAGCGCCGTGGTGCACGACAGCGACACGCGCTGGCCCGCCTCGCTGCTGTCCGGCCTGGGCACGCCCTGGAACACGGTGGACCTGCAAGGCCAGCTGCGGCTGGCCACGCAGGCCCTGCAACTGCAATTGCTGTGGCAATCGGGGCGCTGGCGCAGCGACGGCAGCACGCGGCTGGAGGCGCTGGCCGTATCCTCGCGGCTGTCCCCTCTGCGCCCGCTGGGCAGCTACCGGCTCGACATCCTCGGGGGCGACAGTCCGCAGCTGCAGCTCAGTACCCTGACCGGCGACCTGCGCCTGAGCGGCCAGGGCCAATGGGTAGGCCAGCGGCTGCACTTCCAGGGCGAGGCCTCGGCCAGCCCCGAGCGCGAAACCGCGCTGTCCAACTTGCTCAACATTCTGGGACGGCGCCAGGGGCCCCGGTCCATCATTTCCTTTGGTTGATCCATGACTCAGCAGCACACGACCCCGTTCTGGCGCAACACCCTGCACACGCTGGCCGTCAGCGCCATGCTGGCCTGCACCGCTGGCACCGCCCAGGCCCAGCAGACCAATGCACCGGCCGGCGCCACGCCCAGCCTGCGTCCGGGCGAGCCTGTGACGCTGAATTTCTCGGGCGCCGACATCGAGGCCGTCTCGCGTGCCATCGGCGCCATCACCAACCGCAACGTGGTGGTCGACCCCCGCGTCAAGGGCCAGATCACGCTGCTGACCGACAGGCCCGTGCCGCCCGCCACCGCCTACCAGCAGTTCCTGGCCGCGTTGCGCCTGCAGGGCTTCACCATCGTCGAATCGGCCGGCCTGTACAAGGTCATCCCCGAAGCCGACGCCAAGCTGCAGGCCAGCGAGGTGGCCGTGGGCGCGGGCCGCAGCAGCACCGGCAGCCAGATCGTCACCCAGATCTTCAAGCTCAACTACGAGAACGCGGCCAACCTGGTGCCCGTGCTGCGCCCCCTGATCAGCCCCAACAACACCATCAACGTCAACCCGGGCAACAACTCGCTGGTCATCACCGACTACGCAGACAACCTGCAGCGCATCTCGCGCATCGTGGCGACCATGGACGTATCCAACGCCACCGATGTCGAAATCATTCCGCTGCGCCATGCCGTGGCCACCGACATGGTGGCCCTGGTCTCGCGCCTGATCGAAGGCGGCACGGCCAGCCCCGGCGGCCTCACGGTGACCGCAGGCGGCGCCAATATTCCGGGCCAGAGCGACAACGCCTTCAAGACCTCGCTGATGGCCGAGCCGCGCAGCAACTCCATCGTGCTGCGCGCGGCCAACCCGGCACGCCTGGCCCAGGTGCGCTCGCTGATCGCGCGGCTGGACCAGCCCGCCATGAACGGCGGCGGCGACCAGGGCAACATCCACGTGGTCTATCTCAAGAACGCCGACGCCGTGGCGCTGGCCGCCACCTTGCGCGCCGCCATCGGCGCCCAGGCCACGGCCGCCGGCACGGCCAGCGGCCAGCCCGGTGCGGGCGGCACCCTGCCGCAGGGCGGCGGCATGTCCTCCATCCCCACCTCGCAGCCCGTGGTCTCGCGCGACTCCAGCGGCACGGCATCCATGGGCATGGGCTCGTCCTCGGGCCTGGGCAGCGGCGGCGGGGGCGGCGCGCTGGGCGTGGCCCAGCAGCCCTCCACGGGCGGCATGATCCAGGCCGATCCTTCGACCAACTCGCTGATCATCACGGCACCGCCGCCCGTCTACCGCCAACTGCGCGCCGTGATCGACAAGCTCGACGGCCGCCGCGCCCAGGTGCTGATCGAAAGCCTGATCGTCGAAATCAAGGACAACCGGCTGGCCCAGTTCGGCATCCAGTGGCAGGCCATGCTCAGCAACAACGGCCGCGTGATCGGCACACTGGGCACGAACTCCAATGTGGCGGGCGCCAACATCCTGAACCTGCTCGGCCTGGTCAAGGATGGAGGCCTGGACGGCAGCGCCATTACGGGAGACACGTTGTCCAGCCTGAGAGGCACCAACCTCGGCTTCACGCAGCGCGTCAACGGCAAGGACACGCTGGGCTTTCTGGCCAACTTCCTGCAAAACAGCGGTGACGCCAACATCCTGTCCACGCCCAACCTGATGACGCTGGACAACGAGGAGGCGCGCATCATCGTGGGCCAGAACGTGCCCATGGTCACGGGCTCGTACGCCAGCAACTCCACGGGCGGCACGGTCAACCCCTTCACCACCGTGGAGCGCAAGGACGTGGGCCTGATGCTGCGCGTGCGCCCGCAGATCAACGAGAACGGCACGGTGAAGCTGGCCGTGTTCCAGGAAGTCTCCTCGGTGGACGAGTCCACGCGCAAGGACACCAACGGCCTGACCACCAACAAGCGCTCCATCGAGTCCAACGTGCTGGTCGAGGACGGCAACATCGTCGTGCTCGGCGGCCTGATCGACGACAACTACTCCCAGGCCGAGGACCGGGTGCCTCTGCTGGGCGACATTCCCGTCGTGGGCAACCTGTTCCGCAACACCAACCGCAAGCGCAACAAGACCAACCTGATGGTCTTCCTGCGCCCCGTGGTGATGCGCGATGCGACTGCCACCAACCAGGTCTCTTCCGAGCGCTACGAAGCCATCCGCGCGCAGCAACAGAGCCTGCAGCCCGAGCCCAGCGCCCTGCTGCGCTCGGTCAATGCCGCGCCCGTGCTGCCCACGCTGACGCCGCAGCCGGACCCCGGCTCGTTCACCAACCCGGCCGCCATCGTCAACGTGCCGGGCGCCAGGCCCGAGCTGATCGACTTCACCCAGCCGCAGCCCGCCGCTCCCGCCCCCGTGCCGGCCGCGCCCGGCGCGCTCTGAGGCAGGAAGGCCCCATGCGCTATCCCCTGCCCTATGCGTTTGCGCGCACCAGCCAGCTGCTGATCGAGGACGACGGCCACGAGCCCCTGCTCTGGCACGGCCCCTCGCCGGACTGGCAGGCCCTGTCCGAAGTCCAGCGCAAGCATGCGGTGCAGCGCTGGCAGATGCTGGACGCGGGCACGCTGGCCCACCGCATCAGCGCCGCCTATTCGCAGGGCGAGTCCAGCGCGGCCCTGGTGGTCAGCGAGGTCGAGTCCGACGCCGACCTCTCGCGCATGATGCAGGAGCTGCCTGCGGTCGAGGACCTGCTGGAGACGGCCGACGACGCGCCCATCATCCGCATGCTCAACGCCCTGCTCACGCAGGCCGCGCGCGACGGTGCCAGCGACATCCACATCGAGCCCTACGAGCGCCATTCCAGCGTGCGCTTTCGCGTGGACGGCGACCTGCGCGAAGTCGTGCAGCCCAACCGCGCACTGCATGCAGCGCTGATCTCGCGACTGAAGATCATGGCCGACCTGGACATCGCCGAAAAGCGCCTGCCCCAGGACGGCCGCATCAGCCTGCGCCTGGGCACGCGCGCCATCGACGTGCGCGTCTCCACCCTGCCCAGCGCCCACGGCGAGCGCGCCGTGCTGCGCCTGCTGGACAAGAGCGAGAGCAAGCTCAGCCTGGAGGCCGTGGGCATGCAGGGCGAGACGCTGAGGCGATTCACCCACCTGACGGCCCAGCCGCACGGCATCGTGCTGGTCACCGGCCCCACGGGCTCGGGCAAGACCACCACGCTGTATGCGGCACTGTCGCGCATGGACGCCAGCCACAGCAACATCATGACGGTGGAGGACCCCATCGAGTACGAGCTGGCCGGCGTGGGGCAGACCCAGGTCAACGCCAAGATCGACCTGACCTTCGCCAAGGCCCTGCGCGCCATCCTGCGCCAGGACCCGGATGTGATCATGATCGGCGAAATCCGCGACTTCGAGACCGCGCAGATCGCCATCCAGGCCTCGCTGACCGGCCACCTGGTGCTGGCCACGCTGCACACCAACGATGCCTCCAGCGCCGTCACGCGCCTGATCGACATGGGGGTGGAACCCTTCCTGTTGTCGTCCTCCCTGCTGGGTGTGCTGGCCCAGCGCCTGGTGCGCAAGATCGACACCACCGAGCCCAGCGGCTACCGGGGGCGCACCGGCATCTTCGAGATGCTGGTGGTGGACGACACCATCCGCGCGCAGATCCACCGCCAGGCCAGCGAGGCCGAGATCCGCGACACCGCGCTGGCCGCGGGCATGCGCCTGATGCGCGACGACGGCGAGCGCCTGGTGCGCGAGGGCATCACCACGCCCGAGGAAGTGCTGCGCGTCACGCGCGACTAGGCGCAGGCGGCCACGCCCGACCCTGCGCAGCACGGGGCATCCCTGTTTGCCACAATGGTCGGCATGTTGGAATCCCTACGCGCCTGGAGCGCTCCCTATGGCGGCGACCTGTTCCTGTGGGTCGCCACGCTGAGCCTGATCAGCTACATCGCCCTGTGGTGGTTCAAGTCACGGCTGTCCACCAGCCAGCTGCGCCGCGTCATCCGCCTGTCGGCGCTGGTGGCGCTGCCGCTGTCCTGGCTGGCCATCCAGCAGGGCGAGAACCATCTGGCGGCAGCCATCCTCCCCCTGGTCTGGTGCGTGGTGCTGGGCATCACCTGCGCGCGGGAAATGTCCAGAAGAAACTGAGTGCGCGAACGCGCACCAGGAATGCCCTGGCGCGGCAAGGCCCGCGCCGCCCCCACCCACCGTGAACTGGAAGTTGGAACCTGCCATGACATCATTCAATGAAGTCCGTCTGTCCATGCTCGACCTCGTGGCCGTGCGCGAAGGCGGCACCGTCGCCGAGGCCCTGGACATCGCGCTGGCCACGGCCCGCAAGGCCGAGGCACTGGGATTCGAGCGCTACTGGCTGGCCGAGCACCACAACATGCCCGGCATCGCCAGCTCGGCCACGGCCGTGCTGATCGGCCATATCGCAGGCGGCACCTCGAAGATCCGCGTGGGCTCGGGCGGCATCATGCTGCCCAACCATGCCCCGCTGGTGGTGGCCGAAGCCTTCGGCACGCTGGCCGAGCTGTACCCGGGCCGCATCGACCTGGGACTGGGCCGTGCGCCCGGCACCGATGGCGCCACCATGCGCGCCCTGCGCCGCGACCGCGTCGAGACCGAGGAAGACTTCCCGCGCGACGTGATGGAGCTGCAGCGCCTGCTGGCCCCGGCCACGCCGGATCAAAAGCTGGTGGCCACGCCCGGCGCGGGCACCAACGTGCCGATCTGGCTGCTGGGCTCCAGCCTGTTCTCGGCCCAGCTCGCAGCCCATCTGGGCCTGCCCTACGCCTTTGCCTCGCACTTCGCGCCGCGCATGCTCTACCAGGCCGTACAGCTGTACCGCAGCCTGTTCAAGCCGTCGGCCCAACTGGCCAAGCCCTACGTGATCGTCGGCGCACCCGTGATCGCCGCGCCCACCGATGACGAGGCCGAGTACCTGGCCAGCAGCACCTACCAGCGCGTGCTGGGCATCATCACGGGCCGGCGCGGACTGCTGCCGCGCCCCATCGAGAACTACGCGGCCCAGCTCGGCGAGCAGGAGCGCCGCGCCATCGGCGACTTCCTGGCCGTGGCCTCCATCGGCGGCCCGGACAAGGTGCGCACGCGCCTGCAGAAGCTGCAGGCCGACACCGAGGCCGACGAGCTGATCCTGGTCAGCGACGTGTATGACCGCGACCTGCGCCTGCGCTCGCTGGAGATCACGGCCGGCGTCATGGGCCGCTGAAGGCATGAGCCGCTCCGCCCGGCTGCTGCAGCTGATCGACCTGCTGCGCCGCGCGCGCCTGCCCCAGGCCGGGCCGGTGCTGGCCCGGCAGCTGGACGTGAGCCTGCGCACCCTGTACCGCGACATCGCCACCCTGCGCGAACAGGGTGCCGCGATTGCGGGCGACCCGGGCGTGGGCTACGAGATGCGGCCCGGCTTTCTGCTGCCGCCGCTGATGTTCACGCCCGATGAGCTGGAAGCCCTGCTGCTGGGCGCGCGCTGGGCCAGCCGCCAGGCCGACCCCGAGCTCGCCCAGGCCGCCACCGCCGCGCTGGACCGCATACGCAGCGCGCTGCCGCTGGAGCTGCGCATCGAGGTGGACACCAGCGGCCTGCTGGTGCCGCCCATCTGCCACGAATCCGTGACCGAGCCCTGGCAGACCGCGCTGCGCCTGGCGATACGGCGCCAGCACCGGGTGCTGCTGCACTACACGGATGAGAAGGGCCAGCCGACCGAGCGCCGGATCTGGCCTTTTGCCATGGCTTTCTTCGACCAGCGGCGCATTCTTGCGGCCTGGTGCGAACTGCGCCAGGACTTCCGCCATTTCCGCGCCGACCGCGTGCGCTCCGTCACCGATCTGCAGGAACGGTATCCCGACCACCGCAGCGGCCTGATCGAACGCTGGTCGCGGCAACTGGGCTACACGGTCCGCTGACACCACTGCTGACAAAAACTGTCAGCATGGCCTCCTACAGTCGCTCCCATGGCCTTCTCGCCATGCATTCAAACCACTGGGAGCCTTCATGAACGACTCGATCAAGCCTCTGCGCTTTTACTTCCACCCCCGCTCGCGCGCCGTCATCGCGCGCTGGATGCTGGAGGAATGCGGCGCCCGCTATGAGCCCGTGCGGCTGGAATTCGGCAGCACCATGAAGGCTGCCGACTACCTGGCCATCAACCCCATGGGCAAGGTCCCCGCCCTGGTGCATGGCGAGACCGTGATCACCGAACAGGCCGCCATCCTTGCCTATCTGGCCGACATCTTCCCCGAACGAAGGCTCGCGCCGGCCGTGGACAGCCCGCTGCGCGGCGTCTACCACCGCTGGATGTTCTTCCTGGCCGGCCCCGTCGACGCGTTGATGACAGCCAAGAGCCAGGGCCACCTGGAGCAGCAGACGGCCGACCAGGCCATGTCCGCCGGCTATGGCCGCTATGACGACGTGGTGCAGACGCTGCGCCAGGCCGTGGCCGGCAGGCGCTACCTGTGCGGCGACCAGTTCACCGCGGCCGACGTGCTCATGGCCAGCTACCTGCGCTGGGGCACGATGATGAAGCTGCTGCCCGCGCTGCCCGAATTCAGCGATTACGGCCAGCCGCTGATGGAACGCCCGGCCTCGCTGCGCTCCATCCAGCTCAACGAAGCGGACCTGGCCGCCCAGCCGGCATAGGCACCTCCGGGACCTGGGGACGAGGCCCGAGACGGCCTCGCCATCCAGCCGTCACCGGCAGCGGCTACCATCGGGGGTTGGATCGCCGCCTGGCGTTTCCTGAACGCCATCCTTCCCCAGCCCCTCCCGACTCCCGCCGCGCATGCCTGCCTTTTCCTTCGAAGCCCTGGATGCCCAAGGTCAGACCCGCAAGGGCACGATCGAAGCCGACAACGCGCGCGCTGCGCGCAGCCAGCTGCGCGCCCAGGCCCTGGTGCCCATGGCCGTGGAGATCGTGGCCTCGGGGTCCGCGTCCGGCCCGCAGGGTGGCGCCTCGCGCTGGCTGACCCGCCCCGTCCTTGGCTCCACAGGGCTCACCGTGTGGACGCGCCAGATGGCGGGGCTGGTCGGATCAGGACTGCCCATAGAGCGCGCACTGGCCGCGCTGTCCGAAGAAGCCGACGACCCGCGCCAGCACCACCTGGTGGCCGCGCTGCGCGCCGAGGTCAACGCAGGCTCCACCTTTGCCCGCGCACTGGCCCAGCATCCGCGCGAGTTCTCCGACATCTACTGCGCCGTGATCGGCGCCGGCGAGGCCAGCGGCAGCCTGGGCCCGGTGCTGGAGCGGCTGGCCGACGACCTGGAATCGCGCCAGGCCCTGCAGTCCAAGCTCATTGGCGCAGCCCTGTACCCGGCCATCGTGACCCTGGTGGCCATCGTCATCGTGCTGTTCCTGGTCAGCTACGTGGTGCCCCAGGTGGCCAGCGTGTTCGCGGGCACCAAGCGCGCCCTGCCCTGGCTCACCGTGGCCATGCTGGCGCTCAGCGACTTTGTGCGCAGCTATGGCTGGGCCGCGCTGATCGCCCTGGTGCTGGGCGCCGTGGGATTCCGGCTGTCCATGAAGAACCCCGTGCTGCGCGAGCGCTTCGACGCCTGGTGGCTGCGCCTGCCGCTGATCGGCCGGCTGGCGCGCAACTACAACGCGGCACGCTTTGCCGGCACGCTGGCCATGCTGGCGGGCGCAGGCGTGCCCATTCTCAAGGCCTTGCAGGCCGCCGCCGAAACGCTGGGCAACCGCGCGCTGCGCGCCGATGCCATGGACGCGCTGGCCCTGGTGCGCGAGGGCGCGCCGCTGGCCTCGGCCCTGGCGCAGAAAAAGCGCTTCCCGGGCCTGATCTCCATGTTTGCCCGCCTGGGCGAGCAGACCGGCCAGCTGCCCGTGATGCTGCAGCGCGCGGCCAACCAGCTGTCCACCGAGGTGCAGCGCCGCGCCATGCACCTGGCCACCATCCTGGAGCCGCTGCTGATCGTGGCCATGGGCATGGTCGTGGCCCTGATCGTGCTGGCCGTGCTCATGCCCATCATCCAGCTCAACCAGTTCGTCAAATAGCGACAAGCGCCAAGCCATGCCCGTGACCCTGCAAGACAAGCTGGTCGTCGCCATCTCATCGCGCGCACTGTTCGACTTCGAGGAAGAGAACCGGCTGTTCGATGCGGGCGACGAGCAGGCCTACATGCGCCGCCAGCTGGACCTGGTGCACCAGCCGGCACGCCCGGGCATCGCCTTCCCGCTGGTGCGCAAGCTGCTGGCCTTCAATACGCCCGAAGTGCAGCGCGTGGAGGTGATGATGCTCTCGCGCAACGACCCGGCCAGCGGCATGCGCGTGTTCGCCTCGGCCAAGGCGGCCGACATGCACATAGAGCGCGGCGTGTTCACGCGCGGGCGCGATCCGTTTTCCTACCTGCGGCCGCTGGGCGCCCACCTGTTCCTCTCGGCCAACGAAGTCGATGTGCGCAGGGCGCTGTCCATCGGCTTTCCCGCGGCGCGCGTGATGGTCGACTCCACGCCCGCAGGCGACCGCTACCCGCAGGAAGTGCGCATTGCCTTCGACGGCGATGCCGTGCTGTTTTCCGACGAGGCCGAGCGCATCTACCAGCAAGGCGGGCTGCCGGCCTTTCTGCGCCATGAGGTCTCCCATGCCGCCACGCCCCTGGGAGAAGGGCCGTTCAAACCCCTGCTGCAAGCCCTTCACCGGCTTCAGCAGCAGGCGGACTCGTCCCAGACCATGCGCATTCGCACGGCCCTGGTGACGGCGCGCAGTGCGCCGGCGCACGAGCGCGCCATCCGCACATTGCTCGATTGGGGAATCACCGTGGACGAGGCCATGTTCCTCGGCGGCCTGGAAAAAGGCCCCTTCCTGCGCGAGTTCGAGCCGGATTTCTTCTTCGACGACCAATCGGGCCATGTCAGCTCGGCGGCCCGCCATGTGCCCGCAGGCCATGTGAACAGCGGCGTCTCCAATCCGGACGCCGATCCGCTGAAGTAAACAATTGCAAAGGGCGCACAGCCCTGGCTTGCAGACACCGGTTCCATGCCCAAATAGGTGCCATGCATTTTCCCCTCATGAACCGCTCCGCCCTGCTGCGCCGGCCGCCTGTGCTGCAGGCCGCCGCTGCCGTCCTGCTGACCAGCGCCTTCATGCTGCCCGCCGCGCGCGCGCAGGCGGCCGAGACGGCCGACAAGGCGTCCACCGGACAGGCCTCGGCCAGCCCGGCGCCATTGACCAAGGGGGAAATCAAGGCCCAGCGCGAATTCAAGATGCTGGACTTCAACAAGGACGGCAAGCTCAGCCGCACCGAAGTGGCGCTGTTCCCGCGCCTGGCGGCGGCCTTCGACGAGGCCGACACCGACAAGGACGGCTACGTCTCCTATGCGGAAGTGCAGGCCTTTGCCGTCAAGTACCGCGCCGAGCGCGACAAGGCGAAGGCCAAGGCGCAGGCCGAAGAGGCAAAGGCCGCCGAGCATGCCGCAGCCGTGTCCGCTGCCAGGGACACGAAGGAAGGCGAAGGCTCAAAGGACTGAGCCTGCGCATTCAGCCACTGACACTCAGAGTCCGCCGGTACGCTTGACCTTGGGTTCCGAATAGGTCAACGGCTCCTCGCGCACCTGCAGCTTGTTGCGGGCCACGTCATCGGCCTTGCTGACCTCCTGGGCCTGCTCCACGGCCATGGCGCTGGCGCGCCACATGGACTGGATGAACTCGATGAGCTGCTTGGAAATCGGCTCCTTGGGCGGCTCCTCGACCTCTTCCTTCTGCTTGATCTCCTCGGCCAGCGTCCAGTCGCGGTTTTCCTGGTCCACCACGGACGGTTTTTCAGGATCGCGAATCACACGGCCTTCGCCGATGCGGTCCGTGGATTCGACAGGATTGGCAGCGTTCACGGGACGCACGGGCACCGCGCCCGACGCGCCGGTGGAGTACAGATCGGCGCTTTGCGGGCGCCACGGTATGGGCGATCGGTCAACAGGTGGAATTGGCATGGCTCGACCCTCTTGCTGGATGTGTGCTGTGGGCGGGAATTTCCCGCCGTCGCCTCATCATCGACAGAACCTGAAAGAACTGAAGCGCTTTTTTTGAAAGACGCCCAGGCCTGCCTAAAACCAAGGGTAAACCCCGAAACCACCCTGACCAGGCGCTAGAGGAAACGCTCCAGCATCTTGCGCGAGGCACGGTCCAGCGCCGTGCTGTCGGGCACGCTGAACTGCACGCCGTCCTGGCTGGTGATCATCAGGTGCGTGCGGCCCGACAGGCGGCGGATATCCTCCTCGGCCTTGAGCACGAGCTGCGCGGGACCGCGGTCGGTCTCCAGGTCCCAGGTGCTGGGCGTGGAATAGCTGGACACCTTGCGGATGCGCTGGATGACGGGCACGAACTCGCGCACGGCCAGATCCTGCTCGATCAGCGTGCGGGCCTGCGCGGGCAGGTGGTCCATGTGGTCCACCCACAGCGCCTCCTTGCCATCGGCACAGACCAGGGACAGGCCTTGCAGCGGCGCGGCAATGGGAAAGGCGCGCACGGGCACCACGGATTCATGGCGCGTGCCGTCGGCCAGGATCAGCACCAGGCGGCCATGGGCGTTGCGCTCCACGCGTACGCGGCTCAGATCGGCGCCGGCGGCGCAATGTTGGGCAGTGGACATGGCTTATTCCTCGATGGTGGTTGCGACCAGGGTCAGGCCTGCGGCCTGGGCATCCTCTTCGGCGCGCCGCGCCTGGGCCTGGTACAGGCGCCAGTAGGCGCCCTGCTTTTCCATCAGTTCGTCGTGCGGCCCCACTTCCACGATTTCGCCCCGGTCCATGACCACGAGGCGGTCTGCCTTGCGCAGCGTGGACAGACGGTGGGCGATGGCAATCGTCGTGCGGCCCTGCACCAGGTTGTCCAGCGCCTTCTGGATCTCCTTTTCCGTCTCGGTGTCCACGGCCGAGGTGGCCTCGTCCAGGATCAGGATGCGCGGGTCGATCAGCAGCGCGCGCGCGATGGAGATGCGCTGGCGCTCGCCGCCCGACAGGCCCTGGCCGCGTTCGCCGACCAGGGAGTCATAGCCGTGCGGCAGGCGCAGGATGAATTCATGGGCATGGGCCGCACGCGCGGCCGCCACGATTTCCTCGCGCGTGGCGTCGGGCTTGCCGTAGGCGATGTTCTCGGCAATGGTGCCGAAGAACAGGAAGGGCTCCTGCAGCACCAGGCCGATGTTGCTGCGGAAGTCCGACACCTTGAGCCGGCGGATATCCACGCCGTCGAGCTGGATGGAGCCTTCGCTCACGTCGTAGAAGCGGCTGATCAGGTTGACCAGGGTGCTCTTGCCCGAGCCGCTGTGGCCGACCAGGCCGATCATTTCACCCGGGCGAATCTGCAGATCCAGGTTCTTGATGACGGCGCGGCTGCCGTAGCGGAAGGTCAGGTTGTCCAGCGTGATGGCACCCTGCACGCGCGGCAGCTTGACCGGGTTGACCGGGTCGGGCACGTTGCTCACGTGGTCCAGGATGTCGAAGATGCGCTTGGCGCCGGCTGCCGCCTTCTGTGTGACCGAGACGATGCGGCTCATCGAATCCAGGCGGCTGTAGAAGCGGCCGATGTAGGCGATGAAGGCCGTCAGGATACCGACCGTGATCTGGCCGCCCGCCACCAGCCAGATGCCGAAGCCCCAGACCACCAGCAGGCCGATCTCGGTCAGCAGCGTCACCGTGGGCGTGAACAGCGACCAGGTCTTGTTGACCTTGTCGTTGGCCTGCAGGTTGACCAGATTGGCCTGGGCGAAGCGGTCGGCCTCGCGCTTTTCCTGGGCGAAGGCCTTGACCACACGGATGCCGGGAATGGTGTCGGCCAGCACATTGGTCACCTCGGACCAGACGCGGTCGATCTTCTCGAAGCCCGTGCGCAGGCGGTCACGCACCAGGTGGATCATCCAGGCGATGAAGGGCAGCGGCACCAGGGTGACCAGGGCCAGCCATGGATTGATGGAGAACAGGATGACCGAGGTCATCACGATCATCAGCACATCGGTCGCAAAATCCAGCGCGTTCAAGGATAGAAACAAATTGATGCGATCTGTTTCCGCCCCGATGCGCGCCATCAGGTCGCCCGTGCGTTTGCTGCCGTAGTAGTCCAGCGACAGCGTCAGCAGGTGGTTGTAGGTGGTCGTGCGCAGGTCCGAGCCAATGCGCTCGGAGACCTTGGCCAGCACGAAGGTGCGCGCCCAGCCCAGGCCCCAGGCCACCAGGGCCGCAGCCAGCAGGCCGCTCAGGTAGAAGACCACCAGGCTGCTGTCGATCTGCTGCCCGTTCTGGAACGGGATCAGGATCTTGTCCACGATGGGAATCGTCAGGTAGGGCGCCACCAGGGTGGCGCCCGTGGAGGCCAGGGTCAGCAAAAAGCCCAGCAGCAGCTGGTGCCGGTAGGGATGGGCAAAGCGCCACAGGCGCAGCAGCACCCAGGTGGAGGTCTGCGGGCCCTGCTGGCGCGCGCAGGCCGGGCATTCGTCGGCCTCGGGCGGCAGCTCGGTCTGGCAGGCCGGGCAGCGGGGCACATCGTCCTCGGGCCCGTCGAAGTCCTCGCCGCGCGCCATGCGCTCACGCTGGTGATCGAACTGTTGCAGCAGGCGCAATACGCCCGCCTGGTGGCGCAAGGTGAAGCGCCACAGCGCCAGCCGAGCCGCAGGACCATGCAATTCGAGGTTGCCCACGCCGCCGTGGTCCAGCGTACGCAAATTCTGATCGACTGAGAGTATCCACTCACTCCATCGCTGATCCTCAGGATCACAGGCGATGAGGCGCTGGTTGGTCAGGACAACCCAGCCTTCGCCGAAGCGCATATCCAGGGTCAGGTCAACCGTGGCGAGGGCCAGCACGTTTTCATTGGAAGCGAGCCTGGCTCGCAGCTCAGCCCCGCGGGGGCTGGCAAGGAAGGCCGAAACGTCCACAGAATGGTGTTCTTGCATGTTGAGTTGTTTTTCCCGCCCCTGGCGGCTCCTGGTGTCATGCGGGCAACCGCAGCTCCCCGGTGGATATCCCGCGCGTTGCACGGCATACCCTGCTCAACGCGCCAACCCTGGTTTAGGCTGACAACACTGCGCATGGGTTTTCTGGGCGCACAATCCTCTCCCATTCTCCGGCGATCCGAATCCGGGTCGTCGTTCACGCTTACCCGTTGACCGACATGGCGAAATTCAAAGACATCCAACTCTTGCGCACCACCTACCTGCGTGGACCCAGCGTCTGGACCTACCGTCCCGTGCTGGAGGTCTGGCTGGATCTGGGCGAGCTGGAGGACTATCCCTCGAACAAGCTTCCCGGTTTCAACGAGCGCCTGACGGCCTGGCTGCCCGACCTGGTCGAGCACCACTGCGGCGTGGGCGAGCGCGGCGGCTTCATCCAGCGCCTGGAAGGCGGCACCTGGTGCGGCCACGTGCTGGAGCACATCATCATCGAGCTGCTGAACCTGGCGGGCATGCCTGCCGAGTTCGGCCAGACCCGCGAGATCTCGCAGCGCGGCGTCTACCGCATGGTCTTCCGCTGCCCCGAGGAAACCGTGGCGCGCACGGCCCTGGCCCATGGCCACAGGCTGATCATGGCCGCCATCAATGACGAGCCCTTCGACCTGAAGGCCGCCATCAAGGCCATCAAGACCGAGATCAACGACCGCTACCTGGGCCCGAGCACGGGCTGCATCGTCGATGCGGCCGGCGAGCGCCGCATCCCCCACATCCGCCTCAATGACGGCAACCTCGTGCAACTGGGCTATGGCGCCGCGCAGCGCCGCATCTGGACCGCCGAGAGCGACCAGACCAGCGCCATCGCCGAGGGCATTGCCCAGGACAAGGACTTCACCAAGCGCCTGCTGGCCGCCTGCGGCGTGCCCGTGCCCGAAGGCCAGATCGTCCACAGCCCCGAGGAAGCCTGGGAAGTGGCGCAGGACATCGGCTTTCCCGTCACCGTCAAGCCCTCGGACGGCAACCACGCACGCGGCGTGACGCTGGACCTGCGCGACGAGGCCGACATCAAGGCCGCCTTCGCGCTGGCCCAGCCTGAAGGCTCGGACGTCATCGTCGAACGCTTCATCGACGGCACCGAGCACCGCATCCTGGTCGTGGGCGGCAAGGTGGTTGCCGCCTGCCGTGGCGAGACCGTGAGCGTGGCCGGCAATGGCAAGTCCACGGTTCGCGAACTGGTCGCCGTGGTCAACCAGGACCCGCGCCGCGGCCCCGAGCAGGAATACCCGCTGGACTGGATCAACCTCGAAGCCCCGGCCGTGAAGCTGGAACTCAAGCGCCAGAACGTCACGCCCGACACCATTCCTGCCCAGGGCACCAGCGTGCTGCTGCAGCGCAACGGCAACATGGCCATCGACTGCACCGACGAAGTCCATCCCGAAGTGGCCTACATGGCCACGCTGGCCGCCAAGATCGTGGGCCTGGACATCGCGGGCATGGACATGATCCTGCAGGACGTCTCGCGCCCCATGAAGGAGCAGGGCGGCGCCATCCTCGAAGTCAACGCCGGCCCCGGCCTGCTGATGCATCTGAAGCCCACCAGCGGCGCGCCGCGCCCCGTGGGCATGGCCATCGCCGACCACCTGTTCCCGCGCACCGAAGAGGGCACGGGCGCCGGCCGCATCCCCCTGGTCGGCATTGCCGGCACGCGCAACAACGGTTTCACGGCCCGCCTGGTGGGCTGGCTGCTGCAGCTGTCGGGCAAGCTCACGGGCGTGGCCAGCAGCGAGGGCATGTTCCTGTCCAACCGCCAGACGCAGAAGACCAATACCGCCAACTGGGCCGGCGCCCACCGGCTGCTGACCAACCGCCTGGCCCAGGCCGCCGTCATCCAGACCACGGCCCGTTCCATCCTGGAGGAAGGCCTGGCCTACGACCGCTGCCTGGTCGGCGTGGTCACCGACATGGACGGCTTCGAGCAGTTGCCCGACCATGACGTGCACGAGCAGTCACAGATGACGCGCGTGATGCGCACCCAGATCGACGTGGTGCTGGACGAAGGCGCGGGCGTGCTCAATGCCGACATCGAACAGGTGGCCGACCTGGCCCGCCTGTGCGACGGCGAGGTGCTGTTCTATTCCATGCAGGCAGACAGCCCCGTGGTCGCGGCCCACCGTTGCGAGAGCGAAGGCCGTGCCGTCTTCGTGCGCGGCAACCAGGTGATCCTGGCCACGGGCGCCGCCGAGCGCGTGCTGGGCACGCTGGACGCGCTGAGCCTGCCCGGCGGCCTGCGCCCGGACACGCCGGCCCTGCTCGCTGCCATTGCCGCGGCGTGGTCCATGGACATTGCCCCCGACCTCATCGTCGCCGGCATCAAGACCTTCGACTACACGCCGGCCGCCGCTGCGGTTTCCACCGCCGCCGCCTGAGCCCGACCACACGATGACATGCAGGCAGGCCCGGCGACGCGGGCCTGCCCTCCGAAAGAAGACACTATGCAGATCACCCGCATCCGAGCCCTGCGCGGCCCCAATCTCTGGACCCGCAGCACCGCTATCGAAGCCATCGTGCAATGCGAGCCCGGCGACTGTGACTACTCGGCCCTGGCAGGGTTCGAGGACCGGCTGCGCGCACGCTTTCCCAAGATCGGCACGCTGCAGCCGCACGGTGCCGACCAGCGCCTGTCGCTGGCCCATGTGCTGGAAGTGGCGGCCCTGTCGCTGCAGGCCCAGGCCGGCTGCCCCGTGACCTTCAGCCGCACGCACGAGACCGTGGAAGCCGGCACCTACCAGGTGGTGGTGGAGTACACCGAGGAATCCGTGGGCCGCCTGGCCATGGAACAGGCCGGTGCGCTGCTGCAGTCGGCACTGGCCGACACGCCCTTCGACGCCGACAAGGTGGTGGCCGAGCTGCGTGAACTCGACGAGGACGAGCGCATCGGCCCCTCCACAGGCTCCATCGTCGATGCGGCCGTGGCGCGCGGCATTCCCATCCGCCGCCTGACCTCGGGCTCGCTGGTGCAACTGGGCTGGGGCTCCAAGGCGCGCCGCATCCAGGCCGCCGAGCTGGACCAGACCAGCGCCGTGGCCGAGTCCATCGCCCAGGACAAGGACCTGACCAAGCGCCTGCTGCACGCCGCCGGCGTGCCCGTGCCGCTGGGCCGCCCCGTCAAGGACGTGGAAGAAGCCTGGCTCGTGGCCCAGGAAGTGGGACTGCCCGTGGTGGTCAAGCCCCAGGACGGCAACCAGGGCAAGGGCGTGGTGGTCAACATCACCACGCACGAGCAGCTCAAGGCTGCCTTCGCCACCGCCTCGGAATTCGGCGACGACATCATGGTCGAGCGCTTCCTGCCAGGCCATGACTTCCGCCTGCTGGTGGTCGGCGGCCAGCTGGTGGCCGCTGCGCGCCGCGAGCCGCCCCAGGTGCTGGGCGACGGCCAGCACACCATCCGCGAGCTGGTGGACATCGTCAACCAGGACCCGCGCCGCGGCTCGGGCCACGGCACGGCGCTGACCAAGATCCGCCTGGACGACATCGCCATCGCGCGCATCGCCACAGAAGGGCTCACGCCCGAATCCGTGCCGGCCCAGGGCCAGCGCGTGGTGCTGCGCAACAACGCCAACCTGTCCACCGGCGGCAGCGCCACCGATGTGACGGACGACGTGCACCCCGACATCGCTGCGCGCGCCGTGGAGGCCGCCCAGACCATCGGCCTGCACATCTGCGGCGTGGACGTGGTCTGCGAGACCATGCTGCGCCCGCTGGAGGAGCAAAACGGCGGCATCGTCGAAGTCAACGCCGCACCGGGCCTGCGCATGCACCTGGCGCCGTCCTTCGGCAAGCCCCGCAACGTGGGCGTGCCCATGGTCGATGAGCTGTTCGCACCCGGCCAGGATGGCCGCATCCCGCTGGTGGCCGTCACCGGCACCAATGGCAAGACCACGACCACGCGCCTGATCGCCCACCTGTTCACCTCGCATGGCTGGCGCACGGCCATGACCAATACCGACGGCGTCTACGTCAACGGCCGCCAGATCGACAGCGGCGACTGCTCGGGCCCGCGCAGCGCGCGCAACGCCCTGGCCCACCCCGAGACCGATGCGGCCGTGCTCGAATGCGCGCGCGGCGGCATCCTGCGCGAAGGGCTGGGCTTCGACCGCTGCCAGGTGGCCGTGGTCACCAACGTGGGCGCAGGCGACCACCTGGGCCTGAACTACATCACCACGGTGGAAGACGTGGCCGTGCTCAAGCGCGTCATCGTGCAGAACGTGGCCGCCGACGGCTATGCCGTGCTCAACGCCGCCGACCCGCTGGTGGCGGCCATGGCCTCCACCTCGCCGGGCAAGGTCATCTATTTCGCGGCCGACCGCCACCACCCCGTGATGGCCACGCACCGTGCCCAGGGCAACCGCGTGGTCTACGTGGACGGCGACAGCATCGTTGCGGCCGAAAGTTCGTGGCGCGAGACCATCGCCCTGCGCGAGATCCCCATCACGCGCAACGGCACCATCACCTTCCAGGTGGAGAACGTCATGGCCGCCATCGCCGCCGCCTGGGGCGTGGGTCTGCCGTGGCAGACCATCCGCCGCGGGCTGGCCGGCTTCGTCAACGACAGCGACAACGCCCCCGGACGCTTCAACGTCATGGACTACCGTGGCGCCACGCTGATCGCCGACTACGGCCACAACCCCGACGCCATCCGCGCCCTGGTGCAGGCCGTGGATGCCATGCCGGCCCAGCGCCGCAGCGTGGTCATCAGCGGCGCGGGCGACCGCCGCGACCAGGACATCACCGAGCAGACACAGATCCTGGGCAAGGCCTTCGACGACGTCATCCTCTACCAGGATGCCTGCCAGCGCGGCCGCGCCGACGGTGAAGTCCTGGCCCTGCTGCAGCAAGGCCTGCAAGGCGCACCGCGCACCGACTACGTGACCCAGATCCAGGGTGAGTTCAACGCCATCGACCACGCGCTGGCGCGGCTGACGCCCGGCGACCTGTGCCTGGTGCTGGTGGACCAGGTCGAGGAAGCCCTCGAACACCTGCGCCGCCATGTGGCGGGTGAGGCTTGACATGAACGGCCGCGCCTTGCTCACGGCCGCTCTGGCCACGCTGCTGCTGGGCGCCTGCGGTGCGCGCGCCGAGCAGGTGGGCGCGGTGGACACGGTGTTCAAGTTCATAGGCCCGGACCACAAGATCGTGGTCGATGCCTATGACGATCCCAAGGTGGCGGGCGTGACCTGCTATGTCTCGCGCGCCAAGACCGGCGGCATCAAGGGTGGCCTGGGCCTGGCCGAGGACCGCGCCGAAGCCTCGATCAGCTGCGTGCAGACCGGACCCATCCAGATCCCTGCGCCGCTCAAGCAGCAGGACGAGGTGTTCACCGAACGCATCTCGCTGCTGTTCAAGCGTCTGCGCGTGGTGCGCATGGTCGATGCGCAGCGCAACACCCTGGTCTACATGACCTACTCGGACCGCGTGATCGAAGGCTCGCCGCAAAACAGCGTCACCGCCGTGCCCGTGCCGCGCAGCACGCCGATTCCGCTGGGCAAATAACCCGCCTCAGTCCTGGGCGTGTTGGCGGCAGGCCTGCACAAAGGCCGCCAGCGCCGGCGAGCGGCGCTTGCCCGCCCGCTGCACCAGCGAGAAATCCCGCCACATGCGCGGCAGCGTGGTCGGCAGCACGGCCAGCTCTCCCGAGGCGACCAGGGCCTGCACCAGCACGCGCGACAGGCAGCTGACGCCCAGGCCCTGGGCCACGCAGCGCGCAATCGCCTCCGAACTGCCCAGCGTGGCGGCAGCCGGCAGCTGGTGCAGATGCGGCAGCAAGGCATGCTCCACCATCTCGCGCGTGCCCGAGCCCGGCTCGCGCAGCAGCCAGCGCGCACCGCGCAAGGCGGCCACGCCCAGCGGGCGCTGGCCTGCGGCCTGCACCAGCGGGTCCTGTGCTGCGGCCACGATGACGAGTTCGTCACGCATCCAGGGCTCGACCTCCAGCCCCGGCCAGTGGCTGGTGCCCTCGATCAGGCCCAGGTCCACGTCCAGCGACTCCACGGCCTGGCCCACCTCGCGCGTATTGGCGATCTGCAGGTCCACGCTCAGGTGCGGATGGCTGCGCGCCAGGTGCGCGAGCACGGCCGGCAGCGCATAGGTGCCTATGGTGGTGCTGGCTGCCACGCGCAGACGCACGGGCAGGCTGGCGGCCCGCACCGAAAACGCCTGCTCTATGCCCCTGGCCTGCTCCAGCAGCGCCAGTGCCTCGGGCAGCAGGGCGCGCCCCGCGTCGTTGAGCGCCAGCCGCCGGCCCACGCGCTCGAACAGCTGGGCGCCCATGGCCTGCTCCAGCTGCTGCAGCGCGGCGCTGGTGGCCGACTGCGACAGGGCCACGGCGTCGGCCGCGGCCACGGTGGAGCCCGCCTGAGCGACGGCGCAGAAGATTTCAAGTTGGCGCAGGGTGAGGTGCAGCATGGCGTGCAGTCTGGACGAGGCATCAACCTGTTTGCCCGGTTGGTGCTACAAAAACTATTCGTTATACGAATATAGCCAAGAAATCTAAAGTGCCTCCCATGCACCGCGCTCCTGACGCGGCGCGCAGGCACCATGAACACCACATCCCTCCCACGCCCCTCCCATCCGTCCGGCTGGCTGCGCCAATTGACCGAGCTTGCGCCCGGCCTGCTGCTGGCCGGAGCCATTGCCGCAGCCGCCACCTGGGGCGCACGCCAGCCCCTGCTGGCCGGTTCGGGCCTGAGCGCGCTGACGCTGGCCATCTGCATCGGCCTGGTCATCGGCAACACCGTCTATCCGCGCCTGGCGCCCAGTTGCCATGCCGGCGTGGGCCTGGCCAAGCAGCGCCTGCTGCGCGCGGGCATCGTGCTCTACGGCCTGCGGCTGACCTTCCAGGACATAGGCCATGTGGGCATGGCCGGCGTGGTGGTCGATGCCCTGGTGCTGGGCAGCACCTTTTTGCTGGCGCAGTGGCTGGGCCGCCGCGTCTTCGGGCTGGATGCGCGCACCACGGTGCTGATCGGCGCGGGCAGCTCCATCTGCGGCGCCGCTGCCGTGCTGGCCACCGAACCCGTGATCAAGGGACGTGCCGAAGACGTGGCCGTGGCCGTGGCCACCGTGGTGGTCTTCGGCACCGTGGGCACCTTCCTCTATCCCGCGCTGTTCCACTGGAACGCTGCCCACGGCTGGCTGGACATGTCGCCCGCGCAGTACGGGCTGTACGTGGGCTCCACCGTGCACGAGGTGGCCCAGGTCGTGGCCGCCGGCGAAGCCATTGCGCCCGAAGCCGCCGACGTGGCCGTGATCTCCAAGATGGTGCGCGTGATGATGCTCGCCCCCTTCCTGCTGCTGCTGTCCATGGCGGTGGCGCGCGGCAACCGCAGCAGCCAGGTGAGCGACAGCCAGCCGCGCCGCATCACCATTCCCTGGTTTGCGCTGGGCTTCGTCGCCATGGCCGGCGTGAACTCGCTGGGCGTGCTGCCTGCCGCCGTGGTGCAGGTGGGCGTGCAGCTGGACAGCGCGCTGCTGGCCGTGGCCATGGCGGCCCTGGGCCTGACCACCCATGTCCGCGCCGTGCGTGCCGCAGGCACGAAGCCCCTGCTGCTGGCCGCCTTGCTTTTCGCATGGCTGCTGGTAGCGGGCCTGCTCTTCAACCGCTGGGTGCCCGGCCTGCTCTGAAGCTGCCAGCATCCATCGACCGGCCCTGCAAAGCATCGTCTTGCAGGGCCTTTTTCATGGACGGCCTGCCTTCCAGAACAAGGGAATACCCTTGAATCAAATGCAGGCACAATTAATTTGCAATGCAAATTAATTGAACTACAAAGATAATCGAGGCATGTCCTTTGCCTCTGCCCCTCCCCGCGCCCGTCTCGGCTTTCTCATGGTCACCCTGGTACGCCAGTGGCGCCGCCAGGTCGAGGAACAACTGCTGGCCGACGGCCTGACCGACGCCACCTGGGCGCCGCTGATCCACCTGCGCGCCTGGGGCGATGGCGTCACGCAAAAGGAACTGGCCGAGCGTGTGGGCCTGGACGGCTCCAGCCTGGTGCGCCTGCTCGATATTCTGGAAGGCCACGGCTGGGTGGAACGCCGTGCCGACCCCGGCGACCGGCGCAGCAAGCGCATCTTCCTGACCGATGAAGGCAACGGCGCCGTGGACCGCGTGCGCGCCACCATGCTGCAGGCCGAGCTGGCCATGCTGCAGGACCTGGACGATGCCGAGGTCGAGGCCATGCTGGCCGGCATGGCCAAGATCCAGGCGCGCATGGCCGCGCTGCGCACGGAAGGCGCGCCATGAGCGCCCTCCACGATGCCTATGGCCGCCTGCTGCAGGCCTCGGTCCGCTGGGGCTTCGACCCCGTGCGCCTGCGCCAGCACCTGCGCACGGCCTTCGCCGCCTGCCTGGCCTTGCTGGCCGCCTGGCAGCTGGGGCTGGAGCATCCGCAGTGGGCCGCCATGGCCACCTGGGCCGCATCCCAGCCGCTGCGCGGGCAACTGGTCGAGAAAAGCTTTTTCCGGGTCGCAGGCACCGTGGCCGGCACGGCCGTGGGCGTGGGCCTGGTGCTGCTGGCCCAGGGCAATCTGCTGTGGCTGGTGCTGGGCCTGGCCGTCTGGCTGGGCCTGTGTGCGGGCGTGGGCAATCTGCAGCGCAGCTTCGTGGCCTACGGCACCATGCTGGCCGGCTATTCGGCAGCCATGGTGGCGCTGCTGGACTTCGCCCATCCCGACCAGGTCTTCGCCCTGGGCTGGGACCGGCTGTTCACCGCGCTGACCGGCGTATTCGCAGCCTTGCTCGTGGGCTGGCTGTTCACGCCCAAGGGCAGCGGCATTCCCGGCAATGCCGAGGTACGCCAGCTGTTTGCCCGGCTGCTGCGCGATCTGGCCGACAGCCTGCAGGCGCGCGGCCGTTCGTCACTGGGCTCGCAGGAGATCGCCGCCCGCCTGCTGGCCATGGCGGTGATCGAGGAGGGGCTGGACCCGCACGCCGCAGGATCGCAGCGCTCGCGCGAGGCCGTGCACGCGCTGCGCCGACTCATGAATGCCCAGATCTCGGCCCTGCTGTGGCTGCGTGACGCGCCGTCGCAGGAGCCGCCTGCGGCCTTTGGCGACGCGCAGGCCCTGGCTGCCGCGCAGGCGCTGCGCGAAGCCGCCGTGGCACTGGAGACGCGCGTGCAGTTGCACGAGGCCGCGGCGGCCCTGATACGCGCACGCGAGTCCGCCGCAACCTGGCCCGGCGCGGCCGACATGCTGGCCCCGATGGGCTTTGCGCTGCAGGCCCACCTGGCCGCCACCCATGACGTGGCCCTGCCGCCCGGCCACCGCGCGCGCCAATGGCCCGTGGTGCTGCACAGCGATTGGCTGGGCGCGCGCCGCGCCATGCTGCGTGCCAGCGCGGCCATCGCCATCGTGGGCCTGCTGTGGGTGGTGACGGGCTGGAGCGGCGGCGCCTACATGCTGCTGGGCATGTCCATCATGCTGACCGTGTTCTCGGGCTTCGAGAACCCGTCGGCCACCATGCGCCATGTGACCCTGGGCCAGGCCATGGGCGTGCTGGTGGCCCTGGCCTGCCAGTGGCTGGTCTGGCCGTTCGCCAGCAGCCAGGCGGGCCTGGTGTGGCTGATGCTGCCCTTCGTCTACGTGGGCGCACTGCTGTTCTCGCACCAGCGCACCGCGCTCTCGGGCTATGACTGCAACATGGTGCTGCTGCTCCTGCTGCAGCCCCACTACCCGCAGACGGCCAGCTTCGGCCATGCGCTGGCCCTGGGGCTGGCCGTGGTATCCGGGCCGCTGGCCGGCTGGGCTGCCTACCGATTCATCCTGCCGGTCACCCTGCAGGGACGGCTGCAGGGCCTGCGCTCCATGATGGTCCACGAGCTGCAGGACATGGCCGCCACGCCGGGCCATGCGCGCGATGGCCGCATCTGGCGCGCCCGCCTGTACCACCGGCTGCTGCGCCTGGTGCGCATGTCGGAGCAGGCTGGAGGGCAGCTGGGCGCGCAGGCGGCCGAGTGCGGCCTGGCCGCGCTGCATGTGGGCCGCGCCATCCAGGCGCTGCACCAGCTGTCCGAGGAAGCCGCGCTGGGCGACGGCACGGCCCGCGCCGTGCGCGCCGCGCTGCTGCGCCTGCAGCGGCTGCAGCAGTCCCCCGGCCAGTGCCCGCCGCTTTTGCGCGCGCTGGCGCAGCGCGTGGCCGAACGCCACCCCGACCAGGCCCGCCAGCTGCGCCATGCCGCGCATGAGATCGCGCAGCACGAAGCCTTTTTCCGCAATGCCGGCTGAAGCACGGACCCATGCCAGAATGAACGGCTAAGGCCGGCCCAGGCCGGCAGCGCCCCACGCTCTCTGTCCCCCTGTTGCGAGGAAAGCATCCATGACGTGGAGCGACACCACCATCACCTCACAGCGCCTGGCGCTGCGCCCCTTCACTGCCGCCGATGCCGATGAGGCCTTTGCCTGCATCACGCCCACGTTGACGCGCTACCTGTCGTTCGAGCCGCCATCGGCGCCTGCCGATTTCGAGGCGGTCTGGCGCGGATGGCTGCCGGAGATCGCAGCCGGCACGGACTTAAACTTCACGCTGCGCGAGCGCGCGTCAGGCCGATTCACCGGCCTGCTGGGCCTGCACCGCGCGCGCGATGCCGAGCCCGAACTCGGCATCTGGATACGCGAGGACGCGCATGGCCAGGGCCATGGCCGCGAGGCCGTTGCCGCCCTGGCCGCCTGGGCCGCAGAAACCTTCGCCCCGCAGTCCTTCAGCTACCCGGTGGCCGAGGCCAACACGGCCAGCCGGCGCATCGCCGAAGGATTGGGCGGAGTCGTCGTGGAGCAGCAGCAGCGGCCCAAGTACGCGGCCGTCATCTACCGCATTCCCGCGCGCAAGCCGCACCCATGAAAAACGGCCCCCTCAGGGGCCGTTCATCGTTCAGCCGGCCATGATCACACGGCGGCAATGGACACGGCCTTGGAGACCAGGTAGGCCTCCAGCGCCTCGGGTCCGCCTTCGGAGCCGTAGCCCGAGTCCTTGATGCCGCCGAACGGCATCTCGGCCGAGGCCACGGCCGGCTGGTTGATCCACAGCATGCCGGCCTCGACCTGCTGCGCCAGCTGGTGAGCGGTCTTGATGGAGCGCGTGAACGCATAGGCGGCCAAGCCATAGGACAGGCGGTTGGCCTCGGCGATGGCATCGCCCAGATCGTCGAAGCCGCGGATGGCAGCCACGGGGCCGAAAGGCTCCTGGTTGAAGATCTCGGCGCTCAGCGGCACATCGCCCAGCACCGTGGGTGCAAAGTAGTTGCCCTTGTCGCCCAGGGAGCCGCCGCCCGTGAGCAGCTTGGCGCCCTGCTTTTGCGCGTCCTCGATGAAACGGGCCAGTGCGGTGACGCGGCGCGGATTGGCCAGCGGGCCCATCTGCGTGCCCTGCACCAGGCCATCGCCGACCTTGAGGCCTTCGGCATGCGCCACCATGGCGCGTGTGAACTCCTCGCGCACGCTGTTGTGCACCAGAAAGCGCGTGGGCGAGATACAGACCTGGCCTGCATTGCGGAACTTGGCGGCACCCGCCGCCTTGACGGCCAGCGCCACATCGGCATCCTCGGCCACGATGACCGGCGCGTGGCCGCCCAGCTCCATGGTCGAGCGCTTCATGTGCTGGCCGGCCAGCGCCGCCAGCTGCTTGCCCACGGGCGTGGAACCCGTGAACGTGACCTTGCGGATCACGGGATGGGCGATCAGGTAGGAGGAAATCTGGGCCGGATCGCCGAACACCAGGCCCACCACCCCGGCGGGCACGCCGGCATCGACAAAGCACTTGAACAGGGCGGCAGGCGCGGCCGGCGTTTCCTCGGGCGCCTTGCACAGGAAGGAGCAGCCCGTGGCCAGCGCCGCGCCGATCTTGCGCACGATCTGGTTGACGGGGAAGTTCCAGGGCGTGAAGGCGGCCACGGGACCCACGGGCTCCTTGATCACCAGCTGCTGCACCTCGGGACGGCGCGAGGGCACGATGCGGCCGTACACGCGCAGCGCCTCGTCGGCAAACCATTCGATGATGCCCACGCCGGCCAGGATCTCGCCCTTGGCCTCGGCCAGCGGCTTGCCCTGCTCCTGCGTCAGCAGGGCAGCGATCTCGTCGGCCCGGTCCTTGAGCAGGGCTGCGGCACGGCGCATGGCGGCTCCGCGCTCATGGGCGGAGACCTTGCGCCAGGTCTCGAAGCCGCGCTGAGCGGCGGCCAGCGCACGGTCCAGGTCGGCCACGTCGGCATGGGCCACATGGCCGATGACCTCGCCGCTGGCCGGGTTGCGCACGGGAATCTTCCTGCCGCTGGCGGCGTCCTGCCATTGGCCGTCGATCAGGAGTTGGGTGTCGGAGTAGGAGTGGCTCATGCTGGATCAGATCCTTGGTAGATGACAGGGGGCAGATGTGTGGGGCAGGCACGGCGCTCGCAGTGTCCGCTCCCGGCTGCCGCTGCAGCGCAGCGACCATTCTAGGAAGCGCCGGACGGCCCTGCCGTCACCGGGCTGTCACGCACACAACACCTAAAATGCCCGGGTTTCGCAATATCCACCAATCCGTTGAGAGGGAGCTCATGACCGATCTTTTCGACACCACTGCGCGCAGGGGCTTGCGCAGCGTCGCGCTGGCGCTCGCCCTGGCAGGCAGCCTGGGGCTGGCATGGGGGCAGGAGGGCGCCGCCCCCATCATGAGCGTGGATCACCATGTCCAGCCCTTGAACACACCCCGGGAATTCCTGGCCGCGCGCAGCCAGGCCGCCATCGCCGAAGTCACGCCGCTGCGCGTGGAGCTGGGCGCCTGGCAGGAATACCGCGCAGCATCGGCGCCCGCTGGCGGCGCGATGCAGGTGGGCGCACAACGGCTGAGTGCAGGCACAGCCACGGCGGACGCGCTGGCATCACAGTTGCAATGGAGCCCCACCGCCTCTGGCGGGCACGTGGCTGCCATCAGCGTGCGCTCGGAAGGTGCCTACGGCATCCGCCTGGGCGTGGAAATGAATCAGCTGCCTGGCAGCGCGCTGCTGCGCATCTACGCGCAAGGCGATCGCGCAGGTGCCTACGAAATCGCCGGCCAGCGCATCCTGCAGATACTGCAGACCAACCTGGACGCTGGCGACAAAAGCGCCGATGCCCGCACCTGGTGGACGCCGGACACGGGCGGCGACGAGGTGACGCTGGAAATCGAACTTCCGCCAGGCACACCCGCCGAGACGCTGCGCATCGCCATTCCGCGCGTGATGCATGTGCACGAGAACCTCTCGCTTCCGCTGGAAAGCGAAATGCAGTTCTCTGCCCAGCTCAACGAGTCCCTGTCCTGCCATCTCGACTCCACCTGCTACGACGACTACAGCGCGCAACGCAACGCAGTGGCCCGTATGCTCTACATCAAGGATGGCATGGGTTACGTGTGCTCCGGCACCCTGCTCAACGACACGGCAAGCTCCGGCACCCCCTACTTCGTCACGGCCAACCACTGCATCAGCAACCAGACCGTGGCTTCAACGCTGGAGACCTCGTGGTTCTACCGCACGCCCTCGTGCAACAGCCGCACCCTGTCATCGGGGAGCAAGGTCCTCCGCAACGGCGCGACCCTGCTCTATGCGACGGCCACCTATGACGGTGCCCTGATGCGCCTCAACGACACACCTCCCGCTGGCGCAGTCTTCTCCGGCTGGACCACGCAGACGCTGACGAGCAATGCCAGCGTCGCGGGCATACACCATCCCCGTGGCGACCTGCAAAAGATCAGCTTCGGCACGGTCTATGGCTCGGTCGCATGCGAGCCGTCGAGTGAAGGCACAATGCTTTGCGCCAACGACAGCAAGGGCAACGGCGGCTTCAACCTTGTGACCTGGAACCAGGGGCTGACGCAGCCGGGCAGCAGTGGCTCGGGCCTGTTCCTGCAGGGGCGGCTGGCGGGCACGCTCTACGGGGGTGATGATCAAACCTGCCCCGCATCTGGTGGCACCTCGATCTACGGGCGCTTTGACCTGTTGTTCCCCGCCATCCAGAAGTGGCTGGCAGCCAGCACAACCGCCGCACGCAGCCCTGTGTACCGCTTCTACAACGCGAGCACCGGTGCCCACTTCTATACGGGCAGCGTGGCCGAGCGGGATTTCGTGATCGCCAAACTCCCTGAGTTCCAGTACGAGAACGTGGCGTTCTATGCATCTGCCCAGCCCCGGCAGGACCTGAGCCCGGTATTTCGCTTCTACAACCAGGACTCGGGCGCGCACTTCTACACCATCAATGAAAGCGAACGTGACTACGTTCTGCAGACCTTTGCCCGTTTCAACTACGAAGGCCCCACCTGGTACGCGCAAAAGAATGCCGTCGCTGGCAGCGTTCCCGTATACCGGTTCTACAACCTGGACTCCGGTGCCCACTTCTACACGGCCAATGCCAGCGAACGCGACTATGTGATCGCCACCTTTGCCCGCTTCCGCAACGAAGGCATCGCCTATTACGTCTGGACATCGCAATAAGCCCAGCACTACCCGGCACAGCGCACTGCCCTTGCTGCAGTGCCTCCCCAAAAAGAAGGCCCCGCACTGCGGGGCCTTCTTTTTGGGACAACAGCCGTCACCCCACCAGCACCAGCCCCGGCGGCAGGCTATCCCCAAAGCTGCGCTTCGCATCCTGGGCGTCCATCTGCTGGACCTGTTCCACCAGGTCGATCCAGCGCTGCGGTGCACCGGCGCCGCGCAACCGCTCCAGCACCAGGGCGCGCTGGACATCGGACAGGTCCAGCGCACGGTCGCCCGTCATGCGGGCCATCTGCACGGCGGCGAACATGGCGGTTTCATTGCGGCGCCAGTCCTGCGCCAGGGTGGCGTCCAGGAACTCCTGCGCAGCCTCGGGCGGCATGACGCGGTGGGCGTTGGCCGCCAGCGGCATGCGCGCGGCCAGCCGGCCTATGGCCCACCAGGTCTGCACGGATTCACCGGGGTGCTTCAGCCGCTGCAGCATCCACTGGCCCATTTCCTGGCGGTACTGCCAGGGCACAGCTTCCATGGCGGCGAACAGGCGCAGCATGTCGTCGTAGCTGCCATGGGCGGACTTGCCCTGGCTGCGCTGCGCGGACTGCTGCACGGCCTTTTGCATGTGGCCGGCAACCTCTTCCAGCAGCTCCATCTGCCGGGCCTCGTCCAGGCCCGCGGCCACGCGGCGCCAGAACACCCACCATTCGGTGCGGTTGGCCGCCTCGCCGCCATGGCCCAGGCCCTGGCCATGCAGTTGCCAGACCTGCTGCATGCGCCAGCCGTCCAGCTCGGCGCCCACGCCGGGGCGCAGGCACCAGCCTGCCAGGTTCAGCCAGACGCGCTCGTGCTCGGCCGTGCGGCGGCGGCGCCTGGCGCGGGCCAGCAAGGCGTCGAACAGTGCGCGCAGCAGCGGCAGGTCCCAGTCCTCGCGCGGGCCCAGCCGTCGCTCCAGCGACTGGCGCAGCTGGCGGACCTCCTTGGCCGTCACCTCCTGGGCCTGGCTGCCGAAGATGCGCTCGATCAGGGCCACGGCATCCGCCAGCCGGCCCTGCCGGGCAGAAAGATCGCCGGTGTCCTGCGCATCTGCGGCCAGCGCACCGCGCACGCTGAACGGCAGCAACCACTGGCGCTGCGCATCGTCGGCGGCCACGCAGCGCACCTCCAGCGTGCCGACCTCGGTCATGCAGGCCTGCAGTTGCACTTCGACCTGGGCCTTGTCCCGGCCCTCGGGCGCGGGCAGCACGGTGGACAGGGCGGGCAGCTCGACCCAGCCCTCGCCGTCGAGCGCCGCGATACGGCCGGCCTGCGCAGGCGCCGCCGCCAAGCTGTTGGCCACCAGCGAAAAGCGCACGGCCTGGCCCAGGCGCAACGCAAAGCGCCGGCCGGAGAGCACGATGCGCACGCCCTCCTCCGTGCCGCGCGGCAGCAGGCAGATGCCCTGTGGTGCGGCACCCGCCTTCTCGGGCAGGACCAGCCAGTAGCTGCGCGGCGAGCCACCGCCGATGCGCGGTACCGGGGCGGGCACAGTCCGGGCATCTTCCGATTCCGGCAAATCCTCAGACGGACGGCACTGGACATGCATGGCCAGGCCATGCGCCGCTGCGCCGCGTGCAACGGCCCAGTCGGGATGCGGGTTGTGCAGCAGGCGCAGCGGCTGGCCGCGCCAAGCCTGCAGTTGCGCCACCAGCCGCTGGGCCAGCGCATGGGCGTGGAAGACGCCGCCATTGAGCAGGACCGCATCGGGCAACTCCCCAGCCGCGTGCTGCGCGAGGAACTGCGCCAGGTGCCGTGTGATCGCCGCATCGGCAGGATAGGGCAGCCCCAGGCCGCGCAAAGCGCCCTGGCGCCGGGTGGGCAGATCCTGCAGGCCGGCCAGCGGCATGAAGCCTTCGACCACGGCCTCGCGCACCTCGTCGCGGCGCAGCGTGGCCGTGCGCGTCTGCGCCAGCAGCTTCGATCCGCCGCCCAGCAGGGTCACGGCCACGGACTCGGGCGCATCGTCGGCCAGCAACTGTTCCTTGGCCATGCGGCAGCGCTGCACCAGTTGGGCGAAGCGTGCGGCGGGCAGACGCTCGCCGGGCGGGGCGAACTGCGGCTCCAGCCGATGGGCCAGCGCCAGGTCCATGTTGTCGCCGCCCAGCATCAGGTGCTCGCCCACGGCCGTGCGTGTCAGCACGGGCAGGCCTCCAGCTTCAGCGGGCTGCACGCGGATCAGGGTCAGGTCGGTGGTGCCGCCGCCCACATCCACCACCAGCACCAGGCGGCAGTGCGCCAGCTCGGCCGCCAGGCGTTCGCCCTGCAGCACCAGCCAGTCGTGGAAGGCGGCCTTGGGTTCCTCCAGCAATTGCACCGCAGGCAGACCGGCCAGCCGCGCGGCCTCCAGCGTCAGTGCGCGCGCGCCTTCGTCGAATGAGGCCGGCACGGTCAGCACGACCAGCTGGTCCCTCAGCGGCGCGCCGGGGTGCGTGCGGTCCCAGGCCTGCCGGACATGGTCCAGGTAACTGGCCGAGGCCTGCAGCGGCGACAGCCGGGCCACCTCTTCGGGCGCGCCCCAGGGCAGGATGGCCGCCGTGCGGTCCACGCCCGCGTGCGACAGCCAGCTCTTGGCACTGGCCACCAGGCGCGACGGCACGGCCGCGCCCAGATCACGCGCCCAGCGGCCATTGACGGCGGGCGCTTGCGCATCGGCGCCCAGTGCCGCCCAGGGCTGCTGCCAGGCATCGCCCAGCTCGCCGGGCGCCGCCTGGTAGCGCGCAGAAGGCAGCAGCACCTGGGCAGCGACCTCGCCAGCCGAGACACGCTGCGCCACGGGCAGCAAGGCGATGTCGGCCGCCGTGCCGCCCACGGGCACATGCGCCACCACGGTGTGGCTGGTGCCCAGGTCGATGCCCACGATGTGGGCGGCGTCGGGAGCGAGGGCGGCGGTATCAGGCATTCAAGCTGCCTTTTTGAAAACGGAAGAGCGTCCGTACGATCCTGCGCAGTCCTGAATCAATGCTGCACCATCGCGTCTGACTCGCCAGCCTTCTGCACGATAGAGTGCCTCCAGACACAAGCCAAATGCAAGGAAATGGTGGGACCGTCATCACCCTTGCGACTCAGTGGGCAAAACATGCTCCGAATCAGGCACGTTTACTTGCTCACCATGCCGTTGGGCCCTACGGAACAGTTCCTCCAAGAGATCTAGTTTCGCGCGCACCTCAGTCTCTGCTGCTGCTGACAATTCAGCGAGGGGAACCAGCCGATGAAGCTCTCCCTTGGTCAGCAGCATTGCGCCGCCTAGGCGTCGTGCGAGTTGCCGGAAAAATGTCTCTGCCAACGTACTGAGCTTGCGGCGCTCGGTTTTGGCCTCCCATAAGAGCCGTGCGGCCTCAGGTGGAAACTGCTGCCATGCGTCATAGTCTGTCTTATTGCCATCAAAGATTAACTCTGTGACCAATGCCCTTAGAACATCGTGCACAGCAGTCTGCGCATCCTGCGAAAACAAATCGTCGGACGGGTACTGATGCAGCGCATAGCGCCGCAAAAGATCCGGCGTCAGGAAATAGTTCTCGGTTTCGTAACGTCTCCAGTACCGGATCTTCAGTGCTCCTTCATCTCGGTCCTGTCGACTATGCCCGTCGTTGTCAAGGATGGCCAATCCTTGCAGGCCGGAAAGCAGTCCTTTCAGCCCCTTGAAGTGATCCCGGGGCGTTACGCTAAAACCACCTTCCACCCGCTCCAACTCCGCATCCATGTCTTGTTGCGGATAGTTGTTCTGAACATAAAAAGTATTGATCCTTTCATCCCATATGGATGCCACCGGATGCCGGATGTGCTCGGCAAGAGCCCTGAGCATGTCCACATCCGTTCCCCCTTCAACGTAAAGGACGTAACCACGCTCGCGAGCCTTGACGTAGTGCTCAGCGCCGAAGTGCTTAAGGGCATTGCGAATATCCAGCTTGCCCGCCAAATCATCTGTACGTCCTTCCAATAATAGCGTCAGATTGGTGTCCAGTGCTTCATCCAAAATTACCTCAGAGTGGGTTACCAGCACCACCTGTGAACCGTTCTCGCTAGCGATGTCCCTTAGCAATACATATACCTGCTTCTGGCGTAATATTTCCAGATGAGCATCGGGTTCATCCACAAGCAATACGCTGCGCTTGTGCGAATAAAGATAAGCAAACACCAATAACATTTGCTGCATACCACGCCCAGCAGAAGAAATATCCAATGCCTCTTTGACCCCAGGCTGCCGATAGGCCAACATAATACTTCCGCGTGTAGTCTCTTTAGGCGCACTCAGTTCCACATTAAAAAGTCTGCGCATGAGACCAGCAATTCGAGTCCAATCATCCGTCGATGATTTGACTACTGCCAGACAAAGATTACGTAGTACATCTGCTGTGCGCCCCTGCCCTAGCAACACATCCACGCGGCCTGGTTGCAATATGGGCTCCTCTGTGTCCAGCCCCGACATGGGATAAAGCAACTCCACCTTCAAGCTTGCTGCGTAAGCTAGCAAATCAAGATTAGCCATCACGGACTCATCCGGTGAGCAATATACGAGTTCGTCACCCTGATTGCGAAAGCGCATTGTCAGTGCATGCACTTTTCCTTGAAACTCCACGCCCACAGTGATGAGGAGAGGGATATCTTTGCTGCCTTTGCGCACCTGCGCATTGTTCCAAAAAAACCGCGTGCGTTGTACCGGTACAGCTACGATATTGAGCCGGTTGATAGATGTTGCAGTACGTTCCTTCGCAGTGGAATCGCGACGGGCCTCATACCAAGTCTGTACAGCCTGCGCCCACAAAGCCAAAGCCTGAATCGCACTAGTCTTGCCGCAATTATTGGGGCCAATGAGTACCGCAGGGTGATCCAGCTTTATGTGCTGACGTTCGCCGAAGCGCTTGAAGTTCTGGATTTCAAGGTAGTGCAACAAGCGCATTTTTCAGGCCTAAGTTTCAATAAAAGCATGGTCATGCCGAGAGACGCTCGGCACGGACCGCGTTGCAGCAAATAGTGGCATCAAGTCGGGCCGCACCTGCCTCTCACTATTTAATAGGATTCGGCATCCCATCAAGCTCCAGCCACGCAGCTGTCTCAAGTTTACGAGTCCTTCAGGGTGTCGGCCCGCACGTCGAACTCCACCTTCCAGCGTTCGTCACCACCCACGGGCACGGCGTTGAGTTCCAGCGTGCCGATGTCGGTCACGCGCGCATGCAGGGTGACGGGCACGATCTCGCCGGGCGCACGGCCTTCGGCGGGCAGATGGGCCTCGATTTCCTGCAGCTCGACCAGCTCCTCGGGTCCCCAGAAGTCCAGCACGGTGCCGACCTGGTCGGCGCGGCGCACGGAGGAGCCGAAGAAGCGCAGGCGCACGGGCTCGCCCACGACCAGGCCGAATTCCTGGGTGTCCAGCGCCACCTCGGTGCCCTCTTCCATGCCGAAGGGCGCCAGGCACAGGGCAGATATGGGCGGCTCCATGCCGGGGATGGCGGGCATGTTGCTTTCCACGCCCACGTAATAGCTCTGCGCCGTGCCGCCACGGATGCGCACGCCACGGCCCGCAGCCGCCACATGGCCGAAGTAGGCGGCGCCGCGCGCCACGGCCAGGTCGAGGTTGGCGCCGTCCAGCAGGCGCGCGGGTTGCGCGCCTTCGCCGGCCAGCCAGCCGTTGACGACTTCCAGGATGCGCTGCTCGATCTGCGGCGCCTTGAGCACGCCGCCGTTGAACAGGATGGCCGAGGGATGCAGGAAGGACGCGCCCTCGGGCTGCGTGCCCTGGAGGCCTTCGATCTGCTCGGTGGCGCCGGCCTGGCGCGAGAGGAAGGCCGCCAGGTGGCGCGTGACGGCTGCGTCCTGCGCATAGGGCAGGCCCAGCTGGGTCAGCGCGGCGCGCGCGCGGGTCTGGGGCTTGTCGGAGACGGCTGCGCGCGGGAAGAAGCCTTCCACCAGCATCTGCAGCACCTCGTCACGCGTGACCTCGGTGCGGATGCTGCCGCCGATGAGCTTGCTGCCCCGGCTGGGCACGACCACGGGCACGGACTGCAGCGTGGCATCGGCCAGCAGTTGCTCCTTGGCCTGGCGGCAGCCATGGGCCAGGGCACGGGTCTGCCAGGCGTCGAGCTGCTTGCCCTCCTGGGCCAGCTTGCGGGCCACGCCGTAGGCCAGGGCCAGGTCCATGTTGTCGCCGCCCAGCAGGATGTGCTCGCCCACGGCCACGCGCTGCAGCTCCAGGCCGCCGTCCTTTTCCAGCACGGCAATCAGCGACAGGTCGGTGGTGCCGCCGCCCACGTCCACGACGAGGATGATCTCGCCGCTTTGCACCTGCTTGCGCCACTGGCCGCCGCTGGCCTGGATCCAGCTGTACAGCGCAGCCTGGGGTTCCTCCAGCAGCGTGAGCTTCTGGAAGCCCGCCGCGCGGCAGGCCTCGGCCGTCAGCTCGCGCGCGGCCGGGTCGAACGAGGCGGGAATGGTCACCGTCACGTCCTGGGCATCGAACGGCGCCTCGGGATGGGCCTGTTCCCAGGCCCAGCGCAGGTGCGACAGGTAGCGGATGGAGGCGGTCAGCGGCGAGACGCGGTGCACCTCCTCGGGCGCATCGGCCGGCAGCAGGGGCGAGCGGCGGTCCACGCCCGGATGGCACAGCCAGCTCTTGGCGCTGGAGACCAGCCGTATCGGCGTGGCCGCGCCGCGCGATCGCGCGAACTCGCCCACCACGAAGTCCTGGCTGGCGCCCCAGGGCAGGGCCATGTCGGCCGCAGTCAGCTCGCTTTCATGCGGCAGGTAGAGGAAGGACGGCAGCAGCGGGCGCGCCTCCACGCTGGAGGGGCCGGTGAGCTGGGGAATGTCCAGCACGCCCTGCACCACCTTCTCGCCATCGCTGGCCTGGCGGTCCACATAGGAGAGCGCGCAATGCGTGGTGCCCAGGTCGATGCCGATGCTGTAGCGCGCCTGGGAGGATTGGCGGGACTGGTCCATGCTCACAGCTCCACCTCGGCCTGGGCCACGATGGCGGCAGCCTTGTGATCGGTGAGCTGGGGCAGGCGGACATCGTCCACGCGCCAGCCACGGTGGCCCAGCGTGCCCGTGAACGGTGCCTGGCCGACCACGTTGCCCGTCAGGCGCACGGCGGCGGCATCAAAGCCTGCGGCCAGCGTGACGCGGCTGCCTTCGGCCTCGGCACGCACGGGGGCGATGCTGAAATGCTCGCGCAGCACCTTGCGGCAGCCTTCGTGCACCACGCGCGCTGCGGCGCCGATCTCGGCGTCGGCATAGCCGGCCACGTCTTCCTGCACGAAGTCCACGAAGCGCGCCTCGCGCTGCAGCAGGCCCAGCAGTTGCAGTGCGGCGGTGCCAGCGGGTGCGGCCGGCTCCACGATGGTCTTTTCGACGATCTTCTCGACCGGCACCTCGACACGCTTTTCAACCACTTTCTCGACCACCTTCTCGACAGGCACCTCGACGCGGACCTCGACGATCCGGTCCACGGGCACCTCCACGCGCACCTCCTTGGGTGCGGACGGCGGCACGTCGGCGGCCAGCGGCTCGCCGTCACGCAGGCGGGACACGTCGGCGGCCAGGGGGCCGTTGCCGAGGATGGCGAAGAAACTGCCGATCGCGATGGCGATGCGGCTCAGGAACGAGGGGGGAGTCTTGGAATTCATGGGCTTCTCTTGGCGAGAGGACCCTGCCGGGCCGATCGCCGCGCAGCAGGGCAACCGGGCGCCGGTGGTCCTCCACCGGGCGCCCGCAGGGTCCGTGATGTTACCCAAAGCAACGAAGCCCCGTGCTGTACACGGCCCCATGCCCCCGTGCGCAAATGGCCTCGCGGCATAATCGCGGCTGCTCCTGCCCCTGTCCATGGCCCATACACGCCTTTTCCGCCACGCCCCGACCCGCTGCACCGCCTTGCGCGCGCAGCGGCCGCAGCGCGTGCACGGCGTGCCCACGGCCTTCATCAGCCTGTGCGGCTTCACGGCCCTGCTTTCCGCCGCCGTGCGGAAAGCCTGAGGTCCACCCCCAGCTTCCCGCACGGCCCCCGCAGCGAATCCCGCATGCGAAGCGCATGCCAGGAGCTGCCGGCCCACGCCCCGCACCTCCCTGGCCTGCACGCCTTTTCGGCCGCGCCGCCGCATGGCGCAGCCGCCTTGACCCCGGAGCCGATGATGGACATGGAACTCTCCCAAAACTTTCTGCGTGCCAAAAGCCCCTGCGCGGCGGGCTTTCGCTGGTTCGTGCGCAACCGCCATGACGGCAACGACTACCAGCGCGTGCTCGATGCCCTGGTGGGCGATGGCCGCGTCGAGGACGCGCGCTGGCTCATGAACCAGTTCGGCCCCACCGACGCCGTGCTGGAGGTCGATCACCTGGAGGCCGATGCCCTGGTGTTCTCGGGCAGCGTCGTCGTGCATGGCGAGCTGCGCGTACCCGGCCTGCTGGCCGTGGGCCGCACGCTGCAGGCCGGCGCCGGCATCCACGCCGGCCGCATCGAGGCCGGCCAGGACCTGCACAGCGGCGGCGCCATCTTCTGCAGCGGCCCGTTGCAGGCCGGCGGCCTGGTCAAGGCCGCATGGAGCGTGGACGTGCACGAGGAACTGCGCGCCGAGGACGTGCGCGCCGGCTGGGAGCTGCGCTGCGGCGCCGACCTGCGCCTGGCCGGCGGCGCCCAGGCCGGCCAGGACATCGAGGTGCAGGGCGCCATCCGCTGCGGCAAGGGCCTGCGCGCGGGCGGCAGCATCCGCGCCAGCGGCCTGATCGAGCTGGGCCATGGCCTGTACGCTGGCGCCGACGTGGAAGGCGGCAGCCACATCGAGGTGGACTGGGGCATGCGTGCGCTGGGCGACATCCGTGCGGCCTGCAGCATCCGCGCGGGCGAGACCCTGCATGCCGAAGGCGAGATCGCGGCCGGCCCCGGCTACGGCATCTATGCGGGCATGAACGTGCAGCAGGATGCCTGGCCGTCCTGTGCCTGGGTGCATGCGGCGCAGCGCCCTCCCGCCCTCCTCAGCGGCTGGTGGGAAGAGGCCGCGGCACCGGCCTGATGCCCGCAGGGACACGCCGGCCTGCGCCCCCGCAGCGCAGCGCCGCGATGCAAAATACCCGCTTCGCCGCCGACCGGGCGGCTCCAAGGAATCCCACATCGTGTTCACCGGCATCATCCAGGCCGTGGCAAGCATTGCCGCGCTGCGCGACCAGAACGGCCTGCGCACCTTCACCCTCGACTTTCCCGAAGGCTTCTGCCAGGACCTGGCCATCGGCGCCAGCGTCTCCACCGACGGCGTGTGCCTGACGGTGACGGAGATCCTCTCGCCCACGCGCGCCACGTTCGATGTGATGCTGCAAAGCCTGAACATCACCACGCTGGGCGGCTATGCCGTGGGCGGGCGCGTCAATGTGGAGCGCGCGGCAAAGGACGGCGCCGAGATCGGCGGCCATCCGCTGTCGGGCCACGTGGACTTCACCTCGCCCGTGCTGGAAGTGGCCTCCAGCGACACCAACCACCGCATCCGCTTCGGCATTCCCGAGGGCTTTCGCCACTACGTGTTCGCCAAGGGCTACATCGCCATCAATGGCGCCAGCCTCACGGTGTCCGAGGTGGACCGCCAGGCCGGCTGGTTCGAGGTCTGGCTGATCCCCGAGACGCGCCGCATGACCGTGTTCGAGTCCAAGGGCGTGGGCGACCTGCTCAATGTGGAGATCGACCGCAGCACCCAGGTCGTGGTGGACACGGTGCGCGAGACCGTGCAGCAAAGCCTGGGCCGCCTGCAGCCCGTGCTAGAAGCCCTGCTCAAGGAAAAAGGCCTGAGCCTGGACGACTTCATAGACGTCCCCAAGCTGCCCGGCTGACTGCCTTCGTCGTTCAACGCCCCGCCGCCAGCGGCGGACTGAAACGCCGCAGGCGCAGCGCGTTGCTGAGCACGAAGACGCTGGACAGCGCCATGGCCCCAGCCGCGAACACGGGCGACAGCAGCGTGCCGTTGACGGGGTACAGCAGGCCCGCGGCCACCGGAATCAGGGCCACGTTGTAGGCAAAGGCCCAGAACAGGTTCTGGCGGATGTTGGCCATGGTGGCCTTGGACAGCGCAATCGCATTGGGTACGCCGCCCAGGTCGCCCGACATCAGCACCACGTCGGCCGCCTCGATGGCGATGTCCGTGCCCGTGCCGATGGCCAGGCCCACATCGGCCTCGGCCAGGGCCGGCGCGTCGTTGATGCCGTCGCCCACATAGGCCAGCGTGCCGTGCTCGGCCTTCAGGCGCTTGACGGCATCGACCTTGCCGCCGGGCATCACCTCGGCCACCACCTCGTCGATGCCCAGCTGGCGCGCAATGGCCTCGGCCGTGCGGCGGTTGTCGCCGGTGATCATGGCCACCTTCAGGCCCAGGCCGTGCAAGGCGGCAATGGCGGCCGGCGTGCTGTCCTTGATGGGATCGGCCACGGCGATCATGGCGGCCAGGCGTCCGTCCACCGCGGCATACAGAGGCGTCTTGCCTTCGTCGCCCAGGCGCGCGGCCTCGTCTGCCAGCGTGTCCACCTGCAGGCCCAATTCGCGCATGAAGCGGTCGGCACCGATCTCCACGCGCACGCCGTCCACCTGGGCGCGCACGCCAAAGCCTGTCACCGATTCAAAGCGATCAACAGCACCCAGCGGCAAATCCTCGGCCTTGGCAGCATCCACGATGGCGCGCGCAATCGGGTGCTCGGAGCGGTCCTCCACGGCCGCCACCAGCGCAAGCACGCGGCTGCGCTCGCCCTCGAAGCCCGGGGCCAGCACCAGGTCGGTCAGCTCGGGGCGGCCGCGCGTCAGCGTGCCGGTCTTGTCCACGGCCACCACGCGGGCGTCTTTCAAGGTCTGTAGCGCCTCGCCCTTGCGCAGCAGCACGCCCATCTGCGCGGCCCGGCCCGTGCCGACCATGATGGAAGTGGGCGTGGCCAGGCCCATGGCGCAGGGGCAGGCGATGATGAGCACGGCCACGGCATTGACCAGCGCAAAGCTCAGCGCGGGCGACGGCCCCCAGGCCAGCCAGGCGCCGAAGGTCAGCAGGGCCACGGCCATCACGGCCGGCACGAACCACATGGTGACCTGGTCCACCAGGGCCTGTATGGGCAGCTTGGAGCCCTGGGCCTGCTCGACCATGCGGATGATCTGCGCCAGCAGCGTGTCCGCGCCCACCTTGGTGGCGCGAAAGGCCAGCGCGCCGTTCTGGTTCACCGTGCCGCCAACCAGTTCGGCACCCGGGGTTTTCTCGACCGGCACGGGCTCGCCGCTGATCATGGATTCATCGACGAAGCTGCTGCCCTCGATGACCTCGCCATCGACGGGAATGCGCTCGCCGGGCCGCACCTCGATGGTGTCGCCCGCACGCACGGCGGCAATGTCCACCTCCTGCACGGCGCCGTCCTTGCGCACGCGCGCCGTCTTGGCCTGCAGTCGCACCAGGCGGCGGATGGCTTCGGAGGTATTGCCCTTGGCGCGCGCCTCCATGAAGCGGCCCAGCAGGATCAGCGCCACGATCACGGCCGCCGCCTCGTAATACACATTCACCGTGCCGGCCGGCAGCCACTGCGGAACGAAGGTGGCCACCAGCGAATAGGCAAACGCCGCCGAAGTGCCCACGGCCACCAGCGAATTCATGTCGGGCGCGCCGCGCAGCAGCGCGGGAATGCCTTTCTGGAAAAAGCGCAGGCCCGGCCCGAACAGCACGATGGCCGACAGCAGGCACTGCAGATACCAGCTGTTCTGCGTGCCGATGGCCTGCCCCACCCAATGGTGGAAGGCCGGCACCATGTGGCCGCCCATCTCCAGCACGAACACCGGCAGCGCGAACACTGCGGCCACGATCAGCGAGCGCTTGAGCGAGGCCCGCTCGCGCGCCTGGCGCTGCTCCGTGCCGTCTTCGGCCGGCGACTGCGCTGCGCCGCCTTCACTGGCCGGGTTCGCGCTGGCGCCCAGCGGACGCGCTTCGTACCCGGCCTTGTGCACAGCTGCCACAAGGGCCGCCACATCTGCACTGCCAGCCAGCGTCACCACTGCACGCTCGGTGGCCAGGTTCACGCTGGCCGATTGCACGCCTTCCACCTTTTTCAGCGCACGCTCCACGCGGCCCACGCAGGAGGCGCAGGTCATGCCCTCCACTTCCAGTTCCACGCTGGACTGGGGCACTTCGTAGCCGGCCTTCTCGATGGCTGCAATGGCGGCGGGCAGATCGGCCGCGCCCTCGAAGCGGATGCTGGCCTTTTCGGTGGCCAGGTTGACCACGGCTTCCTGCACGCCCGGCAGCTTCTTGAGCGCGCGCTCCACACGCCCCACGCAGGAGGCGCAGGTCATGCCCTGAACGGGCAGGTCTATGGCCATGCCGGCCTTGGTCGATGCATTCATTGCCTGACTCCTTTGTTCTCGCATGCAGGCACTTTAGAGATTGCCACCATGTCAAGGTCAAGCCCCCTGCAGGGCGCTTTCATCGCCATGTCATCTGCCTTGCCCAGCATCGGCGGCCGTGACAAACCGATACAGAGAGAACCCGTTCATGTCCTTGACCTCCCATCGCCCCGCCCTGCGCCCGCTGGCCGTGGCCCTGGCTGCCTCCGCCCTGATCGCCGGTTGCGGCGGCTCCGGCAACGACACGCCCGCAGGCCAGCCGCTGGAGCTGCGCATTCTGCACATCAACGATCACCACTCCACGCTGGAGTCCAAGAGCAAGACCCTGCAGCTGGACGCCGGCACGGGCAAGGCCGAAGCCGTGGCCGTGGACGCCGCAGGCTTTGCGCGCGTGACCCAGGCCATCGAGGAGCTGGCCACGCAGTCGCCCAACGTGCTCAAGCTGCATGCCGGCGACGCGCTCACCGGCACGCTGTACTTCAACCGCGCAGGCGCCGACGGCGAGGCCGATGCCGCCCTCATGAACACCGTCTGCTTTGACGCCTTCACGCTGGGCAACCACGAGTTCGACAAGGGCGACAGCGGCCTCAAGTCCTTCCTGGACCGCCTGCGCGCCGGCACCTGCAAGACGCCCGTGCTCAGCGCCAACGTGCGCTTTGGCGCCAACTCGGCCCTGAACGCGGCCAAGGCGCCCGGCTATGTGAACCCCTCCACCGTGGTGGAGCGCGGCGGCCAGAAGATCGGCATCGTCGGCCTGACCATTGCGGGCAAGACCAAGGCATCGTCCAGCCCCGATACCGACACCACCTTCGAGGACGAGGCCACGGCGGCCCAGCGCGAAATCGACGCGCTGCGCGCCAAGGGCATCAACAAGATCATCGTCATGAGCCACGTGGGCTATGAGTACGACCGCCAGATCGTGCCCAAGCTCAGCGGCGTGGACGTGGTCGTGGGCGGCGACTCGCACACCCTGCTCGGCCCCGACGTGCTCAACACCACCGGCGTGGGCACACCGGGCGGCGCCTACCCCACACGCCTGACCGACAGGGACGGCAGCCCCGTCTGCGTGGTCCAGGCCTGGGAGTACGCCCAGGTCGTCGGCGACCTCAAGGTCCAGTTCGACGCCGACGGCCGCGTCACCCAGTGCACGGGCACGCCCCATGTGCTGATCGGCGACAGCTTCACCATCGCCGGCAAGGCCGCCACCGATGCGCAAAAGACCGCCCTCAAGGCCAGCGCCGCCGCCACCGGCGTGCTGCGCGTGACCACGCCCTCGGCCAAGGCCACCGCCGCGCTGCAGCCCTTCAAGGACAAGGTCGCCCAGTTCAACCTCAAGCAGGTCGCCACCGTGCCCCGGGAACTGTGCTCGCGCCGCGTGCCCGGCGGCGTCGGCACCATGAACTACAGCCAGTCCAGCGCCGCCTGCAATGCCGAAGGCAGCGTCAGCGTGCGCGGCGGCGACATCCAGCAGCTCGTGGCCCAGGCCTACCTGGAAGAAGCCAACCGCCACTACGGCGGCGCCGACATCACCCTGCAAAGCGGCGGCGGCGTGCGCATCCCGCTGCTGGGCCAGACCACGGCCGCCCAGGTCATCCAGGTCCTGCCCTTCGGCAACAAGCTGTTCCGCCTGGACATCACCGGCACGGAAGTCAAGGGCATGCTCGAGGACGGCCTGCAGGCCGTGTACGGCCCCAGCGGCACGACCGGCCCCTACCCCTACACGGGCGGCCTGCGCTTTGACGTGAACGCGGCAGCGGCAGCCGGCCAGCGCGTGTCGGGCATCGAGGTGTATGACAACGCGAGCAAGACGTGGAAGCCGCTGGATACCGCGCGCACATACAAGCTGTTCGTGCTGAGCTTCAATGCCACGGGTGGCGATGGCTACAAGACGCTGGCGGCCGTGCCTGATGCGCGCCGTCTGGACATTGGCGTGCTCGATTCCGATGTGTTCTTCAACTACATCGAGAGGCAGCCGGTGGATGCGGTGTCTGGTCTGCCGCTGCTGTCGCGGCTGGCGACGGATCTGTACAGTACGCGTAGTTTTCAGGGTGGGCGCTGAGTCTTCCTGATGGGTTCAGGGATCTGTTTTGTTCCCTGCCGGGGGGTTGTTTTTCGAGGCCGGGTTTCGGCCCGGCGGCCGACCTACTTTCTTATCGCGCGATAAGAAAGTA
>NZ_JBICKW010000050.1:0-301 GCF_043104645.1 Delftia sp. WSY_12 | reverse complement strand
GGGCGATGAGTTCGGGCGCGTATTGCTTCCAGGGGTCCTTGCCGTAGCCGTAGCGCACCTGCAGCTGCGGGGCCCGGGCTTGGCCTTGTGTGTAGGGAATGCGGTACACGGCCAGCGGGCGGCCGAAGGGGTCCAGCTCGGTGCGCGTGCCTTCCAGCGGGCGGCCTGCGGGATCGAGCCGCGTGGCTTCGGTCAGGCGCCCTTGCGCGTCGTACCGGTAGCGCATGTCGCCGGGGCCGCAGCTGGCGCAGCCCGGGCCGCGCACTTCAAGCAATCGCCATTGCCCGCCGATGGTGTCGTA
>NZ_JBICKW010000004.1:0-378 GCF_043104645.1 Delftia sp. WSY_12 | reverse complement strand
CAGCGACGTGAAGACCAGCTCCCCCTCGCTGCCGTCGGGCAGCACCTCGCCCGTGTCCGGGTCGATGATCTCGGGATAGAAATGGTCTTCCCAGATCACCGGCCCGTCCTTGCTTTCCACGCATTCGCTGGCCACGCCCGGGCCCATGACTTCGGACAGGCCGTAGATGTCCACGGCATCCAGCCCCGCCTTGCCCTCGATCTCGCGGCGCATGGCCTCGGTCCAGGGCTCGGCGCCGAAGATGCCGATCTTGAGCGAGCTCTCGCGCGGGTCCATCCCCTGGCGCTGCATCTCCTCCACGATCACCTGCATGTAGCTGGGCGTGACCATGATGATGTCGGGCCGGAAATCCTGGATCAGCTGCACCTGCTTTTCGGT
>NZ_JBICKW010000049.1:0-24217 GCF_043104645.1 Delftia sp. WSY_12 | reverse complement strand
CCCGACGCAGGCGCTGGCATACGGGGAGCTGGTGCGGGCCTTTGCTGCGCTCGGCCGGGTTCAGGGGGCTGTGCTGCTTTTGACGTGGTGGGAGCAGCCCACGGCGACGACTTCGCCGCTGGTTTCGCTGGCCAGCATGTCGGCGCTGTTGCGGATGGTGCGCAGGGCGCTGGCGAGCACGTCCAGGCGGTTGCTGGTTTCGGGCGTTTCCAGCCACAGCAGGGCCATGCGGGAGAGCGCCGAGATCTCGGCACAGCCTTGCTGGACCAGGCGGTCCACCTCGGTCACGACCTGGGTGAAATGCTCGGCGCTTGGTGGGGGTCTGGGTGTCATGGCTCGGCTCTCCCTGCAAGGTTGAGAGAGGCCGTGGAAAGGCAAACGTTGCGCATGCTTCCGTGCTCCTAGTCGAGGCTTGAGACCACCGGGTTGCGTTTTCAAGCGCAGGCAGGTGGGCGGGATGTTGAAAACACGAGACTAGTCGTGCGGGCAGCCTTGCGGTGAGCCCCATCCCGCCCGAAATCGCACAGACGTGGGCAAGCGCCCACGAATACAGGATTCAGACGTGACAAAGCCTCGCTGACGGGGAGGCTGCACCGCTAGTCTTGGAAAAGGTGTTTTCAAGCACCGGCCCCTTAACAGGGGGCTGGTGCGGATTGTGGCATAGCGACTGGAGTTGCTCCAGCGGGGCTGGCATGACCTGGCAGGTCATGGACTCGGGGGGCAGTGGCGGCGGAGCATCGGTGGGGCCGGCTTGCGAGGTGCATGCCCGGCGATCCACAAGGAGTGCTGATGCCGATGTTTTCCCATGTCCGTTTCCTGCCCCGCACCCTGTGGGCCGACGCCATCTGCTGCGCCGCCGCGGGTGCGGTGCAACTGGCCTTTGCGCAGCCGCTGGCCGTTGTCACGGGGTTGCCGCAGGCGCTGCTGCTGGGCACGGGGTGCTTCTTGCTGGCCTGGGCCTGCGTGGCTGGCTGGGGCGCGTGCCGCATGCCGCGCAGCAGGGGGCTGGTGGCCATTGCCGTGTTCGGCAACTTCGGCTGGGCCCTGGCCTGCGGGGTTGTGCTGTACAGCGGCGTGCTGGAGCCTGCGCCCGCAGGCTGGGCATGGGTGCTGGGCCAGGCGGCCATCGGCGTGGCGCTGGGCGATCTGCAGTGCGCGGGGTTGTGGCGCAGCAGGGCTTCGCTGGCCGGTTCGATGACAGCCCTGTGAAAGCCTGCCGCTTTTTCCGCGCGGACAGCGTTGTCCGCGTGTGACTATCGCCAATGGACCACAGCATCCGCGGGCACTTCTGGGCACAATGGAAATCAGAGTCTTGGTACATGCCCAGCAGCCCGGAAAAAGGCGGCGCGCATGTGCCTTCCCAGAGTTTCATCCAGGAGTCTCACGATGCGCCACGAATATGAAAACACCCTCAAGACCTTTGCTGCGGCGGGGGGCAAGAAGGGCAAGTTCTTCTCCCTGCCTGAGCTGGCAAGGCAATATCCACAGGTCCGGCGATTGCCCGTGTCGCTGCGCATCGTGCTGGAGTCCGTGCTGCGCAACTGCGATGGCAACAAGGTGACGCGCGAGCATGTGGAGCAGCTGGCGAACTGGAAGCCCCAGGCCGAGCGCGTGGACGAGATCCCCTTCGTGGTATCGCGCGTGGTGCTGCAGGATTTCACGGGCGTGCCGCTGCTGGCCGACCTGGCCGCCATGCGCAGCACGGCCGCCAGGCTGGGCAAGAAGCCCAAGTCCATCGAGCCGCTGGTGCCCGTGGACCTGGTGGTGGACCACTCCATCATGGTGGACTACTTCGGCACCAAGAAGGCGCTGGACCTGAACATGAAGCTGGAGTTCCAGCGCAACAAGGAGCGCTACCAGTTCATGAAGTGGGGCATGCAGGCCTTCGACACCTTCGGCGTGGTGCCGCCGGGCTTCGGCATCGTCCACCAGGTGAACCTGGAGTACCTGGCGCGCGGCGTGCACAAGACCAAGGACGGCGTGCATTACCCCGACACCCTGGTGGGCACGGACAGCCACACGACCATGATCAACGGCATCGGCGTGGTGGGCTGGGGCGTGGGCGGCATCGAGGCCGAGGCCGCCATGCTGGGCCAGCCCGTGTACTTCCTCACGCCCGATGTGGTGGGCTTCGAGCTGTCGGGCCAGCTGCGCGAGGGCGTGACGGCCACCGACCTGGTGCTGTCGGTGACCGAGATCCTGCGCCGCGAGAAGGTGGTGGGCAAGTTCGTGGAGTTCTTCGGCGAAGGCACGCGCACCCTGGCGCTGCCCGACCGCGCCACCATCGGCAACATGGCGCCCGAGTACGGCGCCACCATGGGCTTTTTCCCCGTCGATGAAAAGACCATCGACTACTTCAAGGGCACGGGCCGCAGCAAGGCCGAGATCGAGGCCTTCGAGGGCTATTTCCGCGCACAGGAACTGTTCGGCGTGCCGGCCGCCGGCGAGATCGACTACTCGCATGTGGTGCGCCTGGACCTGGGTACGGTGGCGCCCAGCCTGGCCGGACCCAAGCGCCCGCAGGACCGCATTGAGCTGGGCAATGTGTCGTCCAAGTTCGATGAGCTGTTCAGTGCCCCTGCGGCGCACAACGGGTTCAACCAGCCGATCGAACGGCTGGGCCGGAGCTTTCCCGTAGGCGGTGGCGGCGAGGGCGAGGTGGCTCCCGAGACGCCGGCACATCCGCCCGGCGCGCAGCGCTCGCTGGCCGAGATGGAGGCCAACAAGCCCAAGCTGGAGGCCGCTCACAGCGAGGCGCCGGTCGATGCCCCCACGCCGCCCAAGCGCCTGAGCATCGCCAACGGCGACGTGCTGATTGCCGCCATCACCAGCTGCACCAACACCTCCAACCCCAGCGTGATGCTGGCCGCCGGCCTGCTGGCCAAGAAGGCGGTGAAGGCCGGGCTCACGGTGCAGCCGCACATCAAGACCTCTCTGGCGCCGGGCTCGCGCGTGGTGACCGAGTATTTGACCGAAGCCGGCCTGCTGCCCTACCTGGAAAAGCTGGGCTTTGCGCTGGCCGGCTACGGCTGCACCACCTGCATCGGCAACGCGGGCGACCTCACGCCGGAGCTCAACGAGGCCATCACCAGCAACGACCTGGTCTGCGCGGCCGTGCTGTCGGGCAACCGCAACTTCGAGGCGCGCATCCACCCCAACATTAAGGCCAACTTCCTGGCCAGCCCGCCCCTGGTCGTGGCCTATGCCATTGCCGGCACGGTGCGCCGCGACCTGATGACCGAGCCCGTGGGCCAGGGCAAGAACGGCCGTGACATCTACCTGGGAGACATCTGGCCGACCAGCGAAGAGATCCACGCGCTGATGAAGTACGCCATGAACGGCAAGGCCTTCCGCGAGAACTACGAGAAGGTGCGCTCCGAGCCCGGCAAGCTCTGGGAAAAGATCCACGGCGTGACGGGCGCCACCTATACCTGGCCCGAGAGCACCTACATTGCCGAGCCGCCGTTCTTCGATGATTTCCGGCTCCAGCTGGACGCGCCTGCTGCCGGTGCTGCCGGTGCTGCCGGCGCCGAAGGCTCCAACCCCTACGTGGTGCACGGCGCGCGCGTGATGGCGCTGTTCGGCGACTCCATCACCACCGACCACATCTCGCCGGCCGGCTCCATCAAGGAAAGCTCGCCCGCAGGCCAGTGGCTGCTGGCCCACGGCGTGCAAAAGGCCGACTTCAACAGCTACGGCTCGCGGCGCGGCAACCATGAGGTGATGATGCGCGGCACCTTTGCCAACGTGCGCATCAAGAACCTGATGATTCCCGCGCAGCCCGATGGCTCGCGCGAGGAGGGCGGCCTGACGCTGTACCGCGACGGCACGGGACAGGTCACCAAGATGCCCATCTACGACGCGGCCATGAAGTACCAGGCCGAGGGCCGTGCCACCGTGATCTTCGCGGGCGAGGAATACGGCACGGGATCGAGCCGCGACTGGGCCGCCAAGGGCACGCAGCTGCTGGGCATCAAGGCCGTGGTGGCGCGCAGCTTCGAGCGCATCCACCGCTCCAACCTGGTGGGCATGGGCGTGCTGCCGCTGCAGTTCCTGGGCACGGACAGCTGGCAGACCCTGGGCCTGACGGGCGAGGAGTTCGTGGAAGTGATTCCCGCCGCCGACCTGGCACCGCAAAGCGAGGCCCAGCTGGTGATCACGCGTGGCGATGGCAGCAAGCAGACCGTGGTGGTCAAGCTGCGCATCGACACGCCCATCGAGGTGGACTATTACAAGCACGGCGGCATCCTGCCGTACGTTCTCAGGCAGCTCCTTGAATGAAGTTGGAAACCCCCTGAGCCGCTGTGCGGCTTCCCCCTGCAAGGGGGACGACACCCTGGCGGCGGGGCGGCCCTTGCTCGGTGTCCCTCGCTTCTGGGTCACGCCGGTTTTGGACAGAGTGAATTGAGCAAAGGTGTGGCGTTTAGGGCTGCTGTCCCAGCCTGCCCACGCTGTCGCGCAGATGGGCCAGCAGCGATTCGACCAGGGGCTGCACATGGCCCGGATGCCACATGGCCTGCATCTGCGACTGCGGGTGCCGGCCCTGGATGGGCACGAAGGCCAGCCCCGGGAAGCCCACGCGCTGCAGGCAGGCCGGCACCAGGGACACGCCCTGACGCAGCGAAACCAGGGACAGCACGGACAGCCAGTGCCTCACCTCATGGTGCAGGTCGGGCGTGAAGCCTTCGCTCTGGCAGATCTGCCATATCTGCTGGTGGTAGTCGGGCGAGACCTGGCGCGAGAACAGCACCATGCGTTCGCCCGCCAGCTGGCGCACCTGCAGCTTGCGCAGTCCGGCCAGCGCGTGGCTGTCCGGCAGGCAGGCCATGAAGGGCTCGCTCACCAGGGTGTGTGATTGCAGGCCTGGCGCGGGGCGCGTGGCGTGCAGCAGGCCCAGGTCCAGGCGTTCCTGCTGCAGGCCGGCGATCTGCTCTGCGCTGTTGAGCTCCAGCATGTCGATGCGCACCAGCGGGTGCCGGGCGCGAAAGCTCTCCAGCGCCTCGGGCAGCCCGCGGTAGATGGCCGAACCCACAAAGCCCAGCCGGATGCGGCCCTGCACGCCGTCGGCGATGGCGCGCATGTCCTGGCGCACGCGCTGGGCCTGCTCCATGATGTCCTGGGCCTGCACGCGCAGGTGCTTGCCGGCGGCCGTGAGCCGCACCTCCTTGCTGGTGCGCTCGAACAGCTGGGCGCCCAACTCCTCCTCCAGCTGGCGGATGGCCACGCTCAGCGGCGGCTGGGAGATGGACAGGCGCTGGGCTGCGCGGCTGAAGTGCAGCTCCTCGGCCAGCACCAGAAAGTACCTCAGTTGTCTCAGCTCCATGGCGTTCTATCCGGTTTGACTATTGATCAATACGTTATCGATATTTGACTCGAATAGGACTGTTTCCAAGAATGGGGGCATCCCCAAGACCCGGAGCCCATGCGCCCGGGCCAGGTTCCCGCACAGGAGACAGACCATGAACCCCGAACCGCAGGCGCTGGCCGCCATGCAGTCTTCCCCCGCCCAGGCTTTCCAGGCCGTGCCCGACCGCCACGGCAGCAACCTGTACACCACCGATTCGCAGTTGCAGCCCCTGCTGGCGCTGTACCTGCCGCCCGAGGTGAACGATCATCTGCAGCCCCATCTGGAGCGCATGGGCGCGCTGGCCGGCCGCGAGATCGATGAATGGGCGCTGACCGCCGACCGCAATCCGCCCGAGCTGGAGCACCGCGACCGCACGGGGCGCGATGCGCAGCGCATCGTCAAGCACCCGGCCTATGTGGAGATGGAGCGCATTGCCTATGGCGAGTTCGGCCTGGCCGTCATGTCGCACCGCACGGGCGTGCTGGGCTGGGATGGCAAGCTGCCGCCGCTGGCCAAGTACGCGCTGACCTATCTGTTCGTGCAGGCCGAGTTCGGCCTGTGCTGCCCGCTGTCCATGACGGACTCGCTGGCGCGCACGCTGCGCAAGTACGGCGAGCCGGCCCTGGTCGAGAAGTACTGGCCGCGCATGACGCAGCTGCGTTTCGAGGACCAGGCCCAGGGCGCCATGTTCATGACCGAGCAGGCGGCCGGCTCCGACATCTCCAACACCCAGACGCTGGCCCGCCCGGCTGCCGACGGCAGCTGGCGCCTGTCGGGCGACAAGTGGTTCTGCTCCAACCCCGATGCCGACTTCGCCATGGTGCTGGCGCGCGTGGAGGGCGCGCCGGCGGGCATGAAGGGCATCTCGCTGTTCCTGCTGCCGCGCCGGCTGGACGATGGCTCGGCCAACCACTACCGCATCGTGCGCCTCAAGCACAAGCTGGGCACGCGCTCCATGGCCAGCGGCGAGATCGTGCTCGACGGCGCCGTCGCCTACCTGGTGGGCGAGCAGGGCCGGGGCTTCGTGCAGATGGCCGACATGGTCAACAACTCGCGCCTGTCCAATGGCGTGCGCTCGGCCGGGCTGATGCGCCGCGCCGTGGCCGAGGCCGAGTACGTGGCGCGTGAGCGCCGCGCCTTCGGCAAGGCCCTGCAGGACATGCCGCTGATGCAGCGCCAGCTCGACAAGCTGCGCATCTACTCCGAGCAGGCCCGCACCATGGTGCTGCAGACGGCCCAGGCGCTGCAGCGTTCGGACGCAGGCGAAGACGGCGCCTACGCGCTGCTGCGCATCCTCACGCCCATGATCAAGTTCCGCGCCTGCCGCGACGCGCGCAAGGTCACGGGCGACGCCATGGAAGTGCGCGGCGGATGCGGCTACATCGAGGAATGGAGCGATCCGCGCCTGGTGCGCGACTCCCACCTGGGATCGATCTGGGAGGGCACCAGCAACATCGTGGCGCTGGACGTGATCCGCGCCATCAAGCGCGAAGGCTCGCTGCCCGTGCTGCGCGACCACGCGGCCCAGCTGCTGGCCCAGACCGAGGCGGCCACGGAATTCAAGGCCGCGCTGTCGGCCAGCATGGACAAGGCTGCGGCCCTGGCCCTGCGCGCAGCGGAGGAGGGCGGTGACCGCCTGGCGCGCGCCGCCGCCTCGGGCCTGTACCACTGCTTCACGGCCACGGCCATGGCCTGGGAGGCCTCTTGCACACGCAGTGCCGAACGCATGCGCTGGGCCCAGCTGGTGCTGCTGCACCGCGTGCTGCCGCGCGACCCGCTGGCGGCAGGCGACCTGCCCGAAGGCTGGACACGCTGAGCCCATCGACCGCACCGACCCAGAACACACATCCCGTCCACAGGGATGACCGCACAAGTACCGGAGACAAACACCATGCCTTGCACTGACCCGAAGCCGTCCTTCCAGAAACGCCGATTCCTGTGCGCCTGTGCGCTCGCCGCCACCGCCGCGCTGCCGGCCGCCGCACTGGCCGAGCGTTTTCCCGAGCGGCCCATCAGCTTCGTCGTTCCCTTCCCGCCCGGCGGGCCCACGGACGCCATGGCACGCGTGCTGGCCACGGCGCTGACCGAGACGCTGGGCCAGAGCGTGATCGTGGAGAACAAGGCCGGTGCGGGCGGCAACATCGGCGCCGACTTCGTGGCCCGCGCCAGGCCCGACGGCTACACCATCATGTTCGGCACCTCGGGGCCGCTGGCCATCAACAAGCACCTGTACCGCAAGATCAACTACGACCCGCAGACCAGCTTCGCGCCCATCATCCGCGTGGGCCACCTGCCCAACGTGCTGGTGGTCAATCCGGCGACCAAGGCCACCACCGTGCAGGAGCTGATTGCGCAGGACAAGGCCAAGCCGGGCAGCCTGGACTATGCGTCCTCGGGCAATGGTGCCTCCTCGCACCTGGCTGGCGTGCTGTTCAACAAGATGGCCGGCACCTCGCTGCAGCACATCCCCTACAAGGGCACAGGCCCGGCGCTCAACGACCTGCTGGCGGGGCAGGTGAACATGACCTTCACCGACATCCTCACCGCCATGCCCTACATCAAGGCCGGCAAGTTCAAGGCCATTGGCGTGGCCACGGAAAAGCGCTCCCAGGCCATGCCCGACATCCCCACCATCGCCGAGCAGGGCCTGCCCGGCTACGACGTGAGCGTGTTCTTCGGCGTGGTGGCACCGGCCGGCACGCCGGCCGACCGCATCGAGACGCTGAACGCGGCCTTCCGCAAGGCCCTGGGCAGCGAGCGCATCCGCAAGACCTTTGCCGACCAGGGGCTGGAGCCGGCTTCCGATCTTTCGCCAGCGGGGCTGTCGACCTTCATCGCGCAGGAAGTGACCAAGTGGAAGGCCGTGGTCGATGCCTCCGGCGCCAAACTGGATTGAATAGATGGAGAACACCCCCTGAGCGGCTACGCCGCTTCCCCCTCTCTCGCACGCGGGATTGGGACGGCGCCTTCGCTGCGGGGCGGCCCTTGCTGGGCGCCCCAGTGGCTTGAAACACGCCAGTCTTGCACCTTGTGCCAATGAAGAAAGAAACTTTATGAGCAGAGCCAATGGTGCCCTCCAGGGCATCCGTGTCCTCGACCTCTCCCGCATTCTTGGTGGCCCGCTGTGCGGCCAGATCCTGGGCGACCACGGCGCCGACGTGCTCAAGGTGGAGCCGCCGCAGGGCGACGATACGCGCGCCTGGGGGCCGCCGTTCCAGGACGGTGTGTCCTCCTACTACCGGGGCCTGAACCGCAACAAGCGGCTGCAGTTCCTGGACCTGTCCCAGCCCGAAGGCCAGCAGGCCGTGCTGGCGCTGATGGAGCAGGCCGACGTGGTGGTGGAGAACTTCAAGATCGGCACCATGGAAAAGTGGGGCATAGGCTGGGAGCAGCTGCGCGAGCGCTTTCCGCGCCTCATCTGGTGCCGCGTCAGCGGCTTCGGCGCCGATGGCCCGCTGGGTGCCTGGCCCGGCTATGACGCGGCCATCCAGGCCATGACGGGGCTGATGAGCGTCAACGGCGAGGCCGGCGGCGATCCGCTGCGCGTGGGCCTGCCGGTGGTGGACATGGTCACGGGCATGAACGGCGTCATCGGCGTGCTGCTGGCGCTGCAGGAGCGCCAGCGCAGCGGCCTGGGCCAGCTGGTCGATGTCTCGCTGTACGACAGCGGCATCTCGCTGCTGCACCCGCATGCGGGCAACTGGTTCATGAGCGGCAGGACGCCAGGGCGCTCGGGCAACGCCCATCCCAACATCTATCCCTACGACAGCTTTGCCACGCGCACCACGCCGGTCTTCCTGGCCGTGGGCAACGACCGCCAGTTCCGCCTGCTGTGCGAGCACCTGGGATGCCCGCAACTGGTGGCCGACGAGCGCTTTGCCACGGCCGGCCAGCGCTCGCACCACCGCGATGCGCTCAAGCCGCTGCTGGAGCAGGCCCTGCAGTCCTGCGACGGCCCCGCCCTGGCCGATGCGCTGATGGCCATCGGCGTGCCCGCCGCGCCCGTGCTGGGCGTGGACGCGGCGCTCAACCACCCGCATACCCTGCACCGCGAGATGGTGGTGGAGATGGAGGGCGGCTACCGGGGCCTGGGCGCGCCCGTCAAGCTCAGCCGCACGCCGGCCAGCTACCGGCATGCGCCGCTGGCCGAGGGCGACCGCTTCGAGTGAGTTGCCTGGTGCGCTCAGGGCACGATGGGGCGCAGTTGCGCGTCAGCCATGCCCACCAGCAGCGCGCGACCGTCGGGCTCCACGCGGAACTCGCCGTAGCGGGCCTGCTCCCAGCGCTGGCCATCGCCTTCGCGGAAGTACCAGGCATCGGTCACCAGCGTCCACCGGCCGCCGCGCGGGGTGAGTTCAAAGCGCTGTTCGCCGGGCGCCAGCGGCTCGCTGGCCGTGCCGGTGCGCAGCCACTGCACCACGCCCTGCTCATCGAGCTTGCCGATGGCGTAGAGGCGTCCGCTGCGCAGGTTCTCTTTCTCCACGTCCCTGTCCTCGGAAGGCAGGCGGAAGTTCAGGCGCATGTAGTCGCCCTGCATCAGGGAGCGCGGGTCCACCGGCGCCAGTTCCACGAACACCTTGCGGCCCTGGGCGATGGTGCGTTCCTTCTGCGCAATGCCGATATTGGCCACCGCCAGCGTGCAGGCCGCCGTCAGCACCACCAGCCACGGCGCCCAGCGCTGCAGGGGCGCGGCGCCCGATGCGGCGGCGGTCTCCGCGCTGCCCGGCAGGACTGCGGCGCGCGGCCCTGCCCAGGCCAGCAGGCCCAGCAAGGCGCCGCAGCCGGCCAGCACCAGGGCCTTGGTGGCCAGTGGCCAGGCCAGCTGGTAGTAGAAGCTGCCCACGATCCAGGCCGCAGCCAGGGCGGCCGCTGCGGCCTGCCGCCAGCGGGCGCTGGTGCCGGTCACCGCCAGCGCCAGCAGGCAGGCGCCCAGCCAGGGCAGGAAGGCACTCAGCACGGCCAGCACCACGGCAGCCACGGCGGCGCGCGGCTGCCGCAGCGTGGGCCATGCGCGCTGGGCGAACCAGGCGGCTGCCAGGGCCAGCACGGCCGAGCCGGCCTGCGTCAGAACGCCCATGGAGATGTTCGGGGCGGCTTCCTGCGCCAGCTCGCCCGCCAGGCCGCCGCCCAGCACGCCGGCCACCATGAAGCTCCTGCCGGACAGAAAGGCCAGGCCAGCCAGCACCGCCAGCAGCCAGCCCGTGGCAAAGGGCTCCAGCGCCGCCGCCATGCGGGTCTGTGCCGCAGACTGCCCCAGCGCGCGCCACTGGGCTGCCAGCAGCAGCATCCAGAGCAGCAGCGCCGCATGCACGATGACCCAGGTCGGCAGGCCTGCGTACAGGGTGGATGGATCGTTGTCCGGCCAGAGCATGGTGCAAAACAGCAGCGCGCAGGCGGCGCCCAGCAGCACGCGCAGCCAGGGCCTTGGAATGGCGGCCGTGCAGGCCAGCGCAATGGCCAGGCCTATCGCGCCCGCAGCCTGCCCCGACAGGTCGCGCGCCAGGCCAAAGCCCAGCAGGCCGGCGCCGGTCAGCATGGCAGGCAGGGCCAGCTGCTCCAGGAAGACGGGCAGCTCCTCGGCGCGCAGCACGGCCACCGCTGCGGCCAGCATCATGGCGCCGATCACATAGGTGCCGGCGCCGCGCTCTATCCAGTCGGACAGGGCAAACGCAAACAGAATCAGCAAGGGAAGAAGGGCCAGCCAGGCGCCCAGCGCCGTGAGCAGCACCACCGCCCAATGGCGGTCGTTGGCGGCAGGGCGGCGGTCCTGCAAGGCGGCAGGCGGCAGGATGCCCTGGTCCACGGCCTGGCGCAGCAGGGTGTCGTGTTCGTGGCTCATTGAAGGCCTCCTTCCGCGTTGCGTGACATTCGAAGCACCAGGCTCACCGTGGCCGCCAGCAGGCACGCAGCGCCCAGGCCGACGAGCAGCAGCATGCCCGTGAAGTCCGCCCCCAGTTTCTCCAGCAGCAGGTAGACCAGGCCGCACACCAGCAGCACGTTCAGGCCCAGCGCCGCACCGCTGAGCAGGAAGATGTCGAAATGCCTGCGCAGGCCCGCCAGCGCCGCCGCGCCCGCCAGCAGCACCAGCCCCAGCGGGTACTGCGGCGCCACCGTGCTGTGGAACAGCCCGCTGACGGCTGTGGAGGTGATCATCGCCAGCGCCAGTGCGCCCGCGCCGCGCAAGGCCCACAGCCCCGCGCCCGTGAAGCGCCGCAGGGCCGGTGCCATGACCGCGGTGACGGCAAGGGCGGCGCCCAGGGCCACGGCATGCACGCCCAGGTCGCGCGACTCCACCTCCCAGAACTGCGGCGTATGGGCCTGCGCCCACAGCGCAATGCCCGTCATGGCAACCACCACCCAGGGCACCCAGACGCCATCGCTGCGCGCCGCCAGGGCCAGCGGCAGGGTCAGCGCTGCCCACAGCGCAAACAGCTGCCAGGGGTCTGCTCCCGTCTGGTAGGTCTGCCCGAAAAAGGCGAACAGCGCACCCGTGCCCAGCAGTGCCAGCACGGACAGCGGCACGCGCGCCGCCGCGCGCCATGCCGCGCCAAGACACATCACGAGCACGAAGCCCTGCAGCAGGGCAAAGCGCTGCATGCGGCCCATGCTCTCCCAATTGGCGGCAATCCACAGCACGATGCCCAGCCCGCCCAGCGCCGCGCCCAGCAAGGCCACCACGGGCCACAGGCGGGTTCTGAGGGCGGCCGGTTCATGCCCGAATCCCGCCAGTGCAAACAGCTGCACGGCGGCCTTGCGGTCCAGGCCATGCTGGCGGACAAGCTCATGCAATAAGGGGCGCAGGTTCATGGTGTGGATGTTCCTTGGCTTGAAGATGCGGATGCCCGACTTTGCCAGAACCTGTCCGGGATGGATTGCAACGCGGCAGCCCGGTGCCGGTGCAACCTGCTATCTTCCTCCCACTCTCCGGAACACTGCCGCCATGCATCCTGCGCCTGCCCCTTTTTGCCGACCTCGCATGTACCCTGCCAAGCCGCTGGCATGCCCTCTGAACGCAACGGCGTTGCTGGCGCCATGAAGCGCGGCGCCGACCTCGACGATTTCGACGACCCGGTCGAATGGACGCCGGTCACACGCCCTGCCGCCATCGCGCTGACGGCTTTCGGCGCCTGGATCATCTGGGGCCACTTCTTCAGCGAGGACCGCTGGCTGATGCTGCTGGACAACGCCAACCTCGCGCTGCACGAGGCCGGGCACCCGCTGGTGGCCCTGTTCTCGCAGCATCTCTCGGTCTACGGCGGCACGCTGTTCCAGTTGCTGTTCCCCGCCCTGTTCATGCGCCATTTCCGCAGGCAGGGCCAGCGCACGGGCTGGATCGCCTCGCTGATGTGGCTGGGCGAGAACCTGATGAACGTGGCCCGCTACATGAAGGACGCGCGCGCCCAGGTCCTGCCGCTGGTGGGCGGCGGCGACCATGACTGGACGGAGATCTTCAACCGCTGGGGCGTGCTCCAGGCCGATGTGCGCATCGGCACGCTGACGGCGCTGCTGGGGCTGTGCCTGGTGGCGTGGGGGTTGCGGCTGGCGGTGCCGCGCATCAGGAATCCGCAATCTCATCCGCAATGAGCTTGTGGGTGATGTGGAACATCCGACCCTCGAACCAGGACTTGATGTGCTCCAGTCGGGCGCGCAGTTCGGCCCGCACCGGATGGGTGAAGGCGCTGCGCATGGCCTGCTCGTCGTCGTAGGCGGACTCGAAGGTCATGTGCAGCAGGGGGCCATCGTCCTCCACGCACAGCGCCCTCAATACGCGCACCGAGCGCACGCCAGGAAAACTTTTCATCAGCGGGACCACTTCCTCTGCAACGAAGCGGTCCAGCCGGTCTATGTCCTGCGGCTTCACGCTGCCCTGCAGGCAGGCAGTTCTGACAATCATGGCAACCGCGTTGTTGCGTGCATCGCAGTCTCAGGCACCGAGGCCGCCCAGCGATTTGCCGCCGTCCACGAACAGCGTCTGGCCGGTGACAAAGCTGGTGGACGGTGAGGCGAAGAAGGCGATGGCATTGGCGATCTCGGCGGGATCGGCCGGGCGGCCCGCGGGCTCCAGGGCGCTGGCTGCCGCATGCTGCTCGGGCGTGAGGGCGCGCGTCATGCCCGTGTCCGTGAAGCCGGGGGCGACGGAATTGACGGAAATGCGCTGGTGGCGCAGGTCGATGGCCATGGCCCGGGTCAGGCCCACGACACCGGCTTTCGATGCCACATAGTGGGCGAACTGGCCCGTGCCCAGCGCCGCACGCGAGGACACGGTGATGATGCGCCCGCCCGGCTGCATGCGCCGGGAGGCCTCCTGGCAGCAGATGAATGTGCCCAGCAGATTGACGTCGAGCACCTGGCGGAAGTCCTCGTCGCTGATGTCGTCAAAGGCGCGCATGGGACCTATGCCGGCCGCGCAGACCAGGACGTTGATGCGGCCTTCGGCATCCAGCGCCGCGGCGACGGCTGGGCGGTCGCGCACATCGGCCGCGCGGGCCGTGGCACGGTGGCCGCTGTGCACCAACTGGGCGGCAGCCTGCTCCAGGGCGTCGGGATCGCGGTCCACCAGCACGACGCTGAAGCCGTCTTCGGCCAGGCGCCGGGCTGTGGCCAGACCTATGCCCGAGGCCGCGCCCGTCACGAAGGCGGTTTCCCTGAGGCTGTCTGTGGATGGAGGATGGCTGGGCATGTGGTGTCTCCGTGAGAGGGATGTAGAAGCAAGGGCATCGGGCTCAGTGGGACAGGCAGGCGTAGGCGACCATCTCCACGCGCATGCCCGGCACCACCAGCGAGCGCACGGCCACACTGGAGCGGTTGGGGTAGGGGCTGGTGAAGAACTCGCGGTAGACGCGGTCAATGACCGCCATGTCGGCCTCGTCCACCATGTAGATCAGCACCTGGGCCACGTCGTCCATGCAGCCCCCTGCTGCGACGAGCGCCCGCTCCATGTTCTGCAGTGTCAGCCGCGCCTGCTGCTGCACGGGGCCGGTGTCGATGGAGCCGTCCGGGCGCACCGGTCCATGGGTGGTGAACAGCAGTCCCGCAGCCTTGACCGCCCAGGAAAAGGGCTGGCCCAGCGCGGGCAGTCCTGTCTCTATGGCCTGCTTCATGCGGCGGTCTCCTTGAGCAGCCGGGCCAGATGGCCGTACCAGGGCGCCTGGGGATCACGCAGGCAGGTGTGCGTGGAAAAGTGGTCCAGGCCGGGCTGCATGCACATGGAGTGGGGCGCGCTTGCCTGCGCAAGCAGGGCGCCCAGCTCCCGGTTGGAGCGCTGCACGCGCTCGCTGTCGTGCTCGCCCCAGCTCAGGTGCATGGCAGTCGTGCTGGCGGCGGCCCAATGCACGGGGCTGTGGGCCAGGTCGTCTTCACGCCGGTCCAGCACCATGGTGTAGACGCGTTCCTCCAGGCTCCCGGCTTCGGGGGCCGCATGGCGCAGGTCCATGATGCCGCTGATGGGCAGGCAGGCGCGTATGCCTGCGAGTCCTGTGCCCGCATGGCGCAGCGCCAGCAGCGCGGCCAGGTGGCCGCCGGCAGAATGGCCCGCCAGAAAGATGCGACCGGTATCCGCGCCCAGCCTGGCGCATTGGGTCATGGATGTGCGCAGTGCAGCCAGGCTGTCTGCGCAGGCGGCGGGCAGGCGGTGATCGGGTGCCAGCCGGTATCCGGGCGCCACCAGGACCATGCCCAGGCCGGTCACGGCCGGGGCCATGAAGGACACGTATTCCTTGTAGCCGTTGGTCCAGCCTCCGCCATGCCAGAACACCAGCACGGGGGCACCCTGCACATGCGGCGGCAGGAAGACGTCGTAGCGCTGACCGAGTTGCGTGCCGTAGGCCACGTCCCGCAGCGCGCGCACCTTCGCATGGACCAGGTCCTCCGCCGCCCAGGACAGGACCTGGTCTTCGTATTCCTGCGCCGATGCAAAGGGCAGGGTGGGCTGTTCGGGCAGCTGTAGCCCGGCGATTCGCTTGTGGTGACCCATGTCGGCTTCAGTCCGTGCGGATGTTGAATTCCTTGACCAGCCGTCCGTACTTCGCGTGGTCATTGGCGATCAGGCGCGCAAGGTCGGCCGGGCTGCCGCCTGCAGGCTCCACCGCGAGCGCGGCCAAGCGCTCGATCACGTCGGGCATCTTCAGTACCTCGTTGATCGCGGCGTTCAGCCGCTGCACCAGCTCCGGGGGCAGGCCCTTGGGACCCAGTACGGCCTGCCAGGCGCCGACCTCGGCGTCCTTGATGCCCTGCTCGGCCAGCGTGGGCACATTGGGCAGAAAGCTGGAGCGGCGGGAATCGGCCACCGCCACAGGCACCAGCTTGCCCGAGGGCAGGAACTGCGAAACCGGCCCCAGCGTGGAATACATCATCTGCACATGGCCGCCCACCATGTCGGCCACTGCCGGCACGCTGCCCCGGTAGGGGACCTGGGCGATCTTCACGCCCGTCGACTTGTTGAACAGCTCGCCCAGGATGTGCATGGGCGAGCCATTGCCGGGACTGGCATAGGAAGGGATGGCGCCCGAGCGGGCGCCGGCCACCAGCGCCTGCGCGCTGCGCACGCCCGAGGCCCCCGTGACCACCACGAACAGCGACTGGCGGCCGAGCTGCACGATGGGCGTCAGGTCCCGTGTCACGTCATAGCCCGACGCGCCGGCGGCCTGTATCACCAGCGGCGAGATGACCACGGTATTGGGTGCCACCAGCAGGGTGTAGCCATCGGGCTTGGCCTTGGCCACGAAGGAGGTGCCTATCATGCCGGCCGCGCCCGTCCGGTTCTCCACCACCACGGGCTGCTTGAGCATGCCGGTGAGCTTGTCGCCCAGCAGCCGCGCCAGTACGTCGCTGTCGCCGCCAGCGGGGTAGGCCACCATCAACGTGATCGGCTTGGCCGGATAGGCGCCGGCCGCATGGGCGTTGAGGCTGCCGCACAGGCCCCAGGCGGCGGCAAGGCAGGCGAGGCTTGCAAGCGTACGGCGGCGCAGGTTTGGCATTTTCATGGTGTGTGCCGGCGGTGTGGTCGGCAGGGGTTCCGGGATGGCATTAGAAAACATGGCGTACTCCGAAGTTGAGGCCGCGCGAGCCCAGTCCCTGCTCGGTGGCATTGCCCACGCGGTAAAAGCCGGTTTTGGAGGTCGGGGCCGCGCTGTTGTCGATGCGTGCGATCGAGGTATAGAGGCTGGTGCGCCTGGACAGCGCATGCGTATAGCCGATCGCCCACTGGCTGGCGTCCTCGTCGGAGGCGGTCCGGTCATTCTTGCGGATGTAGGAGGCCATGAACCTGCCCGCCCCATAGGGCACGGAGACGCCGATCAGCACATCGCGCGAATCCTTGTTGACCAGGCCGAAGACCGCCGAACCCTTGTTCACCACATAGTTGAAATGTGCCGTGGCAACGCCGAAGTCGTACTTGGCGCCGAGGAACGTGATCCGGCCTGGCGTGCCATTGGCGTCGTTGACGCTGTGGTGGCCCAGCTTCACGTAGACCTGCCCCGAGACATAGCCCACCGCGCCGCCGAACTGGCGCCTGGCACGGGCGTTGCCCGCCGTCTCGCCGAAGCCATGGACGAGGTCCAGCGTCAGCCCGCCCGCCGTCTGGTGGGCATAGCGGATGGTGTTGTCCATGCGGTTGTTGCCGCCGGCACCGCCTGCGCTGATGAGGTTGGCCGAATCGCCGGCCAGGCCGGTCACGAAGGGGTCGGTCTCGGTCTGGAGGAAGGCCACGGGCGTGTACTGCCGGCCCAGCATGACAGAGCCCAGCCCGCCCTTGATGCCGACCAGGGACTGGCGTCCGAAGCCCAGCCCGCCCTGGGCGATGCCGCCCGTGTCCGCCAGCAATCCCATCTCCAGCGTGTAGAAGGCCGACAGCCCGCCGCCCAGGTCTTCCTCTCCCCTGAAGCCCAGGCGCGAGCCCGAGGCGACGCCGCTGGTCAGCTTGCTGACGCTGGCACCGTTGGGGCCGCCGCTTTCGCGCACGAAGCCCATGTCGATCAGGCCATAGATGGTGGCGCTGGACTGGGCGATGGCAGGCGCGGCAGAGCACAGCGCCGTCGAGGCCAGTACGGCACAGTGGCCGACCCTGCGCGAACGCGGCGGCTTGCGCTGTTTCACGGGTGAGGCATGATGTGGGATGAGATAATTAGTCATCAGTTACATGAAAATTTGTGGATTTCATGAAATCTATTTGAATTGATGAAATCATCTTTGTGGATCAGGAAAAGCTCTCTTACGCCTATGCAAGAAACTGGAGTAGCGGAAGCAAAGAACGACGCCAGCTCGCGCACTGAGCGCGCCTACCAGCGTCTTCGCCTTGAAATCCTGCGCGGCGAGCTGGCTCCGGGCCAGCGCCTGCGCGCCGCCGATCTGGACGAGCGCTTCCAGCTCGGCCTGACACCCATACGCGAGGCGCTGGTGCGCCTGGACATGGAGGGGCTGGTGGCCGTTGAATCCAACCGGGGGGCCCGCGTGCGCGCCACCTCGGCAGAGGAGTTCGCCGACCTCATGGCGACACGGCGCCGCATAGAGCGCCTGTGCCTGTCCGAATCCATCCGCCTGGGCGATGCCCGCTGGGAAGCCGAGGCCCTGGCTTCGTTGCACATCCTGGCGCGCACCCCGCTGCCGGACTTCGGCAGCGGCACGGCCCTGACCTCCGAATGGGAGTCCCAGCACCGGCGCTTCCACACGGCCCTGGTCAGCGCCTGCGGCTCAGAGTGGCTGCTGCGGTTCTGGAGCCAGCTGGTCGATCATTCGGAGCGCTACCGCAAGATCCGCCTGCATGGCGCGCTGGTGGCCAGGGATGTGCAGGCCGAGCACCAGGCCTTGCTCGACGCCGCCCTGCGCCGCGACGCGGACACCGCCGTGGCGCTGATGCAAGTGCATCTGCAGGGCACGGAAGATGCCGTCAATGCCGCCATGGGCTGGCCGGCGCGGGCCATCTGATACGGTCGAATTCACCGCATCTGCTGCTACCCGCGGTGCAGGGCGCTGGGCATAGTCCAGGCAGTCCCCGGCAATTCATGACAAGCCCGCATCACGGGCGCACCGGCCGGGGCGAAGGCCCCGCATGTCAGAACGACCGAAACCGCTTCCCGATGAAACCGCCGCAGCCCCCCGGCCGCGGCCCGCGCAGCGCAAGGTGATTCCCATCGCCGACGCCAGCGCGGATTCCCCGCTGTTCGAGTCACGCCGCAAGATCCAGCCGCGCTCCATCTCGGGGCGCTTCGCCAACTGGCGCTGGGCCATGGTCTGGCTCACGCAGCTGTTCTTCTACGGCATACCCTGGCTGCAGATCCACGGCCGGCAGGCCCTGCTGTTCGACCTGGAGCAGCGGCGCTTCTACATCTTCGGCTGGCTGCTGTATCCGCAGGATTTCATCTACCTGGCCGTGCTGCTCATCGTCTCGGCGCTGGCGCTGTTCCTGTTCACCACGGTGGCGGGGAGGCTGTGGTGCGGATTTTCCTGCCCGCAGACGGTCTACACCGAGCTGTTCATGTGGGTGGAGCGCCGGCTGGAGGGCGACCGCAGCGCACGCCTGCGCCTGGATGCCAGCGGCTGGGGTCCGGAGAAGATCGCGCGGCGTGGCGGCAAGCATGCGCTGTGGCTGCTGATTGCGCTGTGGACGGGGCTGACCTTCGTGGGCTACTTCGTGCCCATCCGCAGCCTGCTGCCCGAGGTGCTGGCGCTGACCGGCGCATGGCAGATCTTCTGGGTGCTGTTCTATGCGCTGGCCACCTACGGCAACGCGGGCTTCCTGCGCGAGCAGGTCTGCAAGCACATGTGCCCCTATGCGCGCTTCCAGAGCGCCATGTTCGACAAGGACACCCTGGTCGTCACCTACGACGCCGCACGCGGCGAATCGCGCGGCCCGCGCCACAAGGGCGTGGACTACCGGGCCCAGGGCCTGGGCGACTGCATCGACTGCACGCTGTGCGTGCAGGTCTGCCCGGTGGGCATCGACATACGCGACGGCCTGCAGTACGAGTGCATCGGCTGCGGCCTGTGCATCGACGCCTGCAACAGCGTCATGGACCGCATGCACTACCCGCGCGGGCTGATCCGCCTGTCCACGCAGAACGGCGTGGCCCGGGGCTGGCGCCAGAGCGAGCTGGTGCGCCGCATCTTCCGCCCGCGCGTGCTCATCTACGGCACGGCGCTGGTGGCCATCTCCACGGCCATGGTGGCCAGCCTGGCGCTGCGCACGCCGCTGAAGGTGGACGTGGTGCGCGACCGGGGCACGCTGTCGCGCATCGTGGCCGGCGGCCAGATCGAGAACATCTACCGCGTGCAGATCGGCAATGCCACGGAGCAGGACCAGCGCTATGTGCTGTCGGCCTCGGGCATCGAAGGCCTGCGTGTGGCTTCGGAGACCGAGGTGGACGTGGGCGCGGCCCAGGACCGCTGGGTCGTGGTGCGGCTGCAGGCGCCCTATGGCGCGGCCGGCCCTGGCTCGCACGGCGTGGAGATCACGGCCACGGCGGTGGGTGACCCGGCGCTTTCCAAGCAGGCGCACAGCACGTTCCTGGTTCCGCGCTGAAGGGCCCGTTGGATGGATTGATTCACGAGTACAGCGCAGTTGTTGTGCACGATGCCTGGTCCGCTGCAGCGCGGGCTGGCATCGGTTTTGAGGCCCCGGAAGTTTGTTCCGGGGCCTTTTTTTATCGTGTCTTCCCGACAAGGCGGACAAGCGGGCTGGCAGTCAGGCCAAGGAGAAACGACAGGGGCTTGAATGAGGCAGGCACGAGGCAGCACTTCAAATTCGCAGGCTCTACCCTGTGGTGATATGTATGAAGGTGAAATACATACCCGTAACGGGTATAGTTAGGAGGCTGGCATGGCGCGCGTTCTCAAACGCAAGGACTTTTCCCGATGGCAGGCGAGCGAGAAACTGCCCGATACCGCGCTGTGCAAGGCGGTCAGGGAGATGGAAAGAGGGCTGATCGACGCGGACCTGGGGGGCTTTCTCTACAAGAAGCGGGTGGCGCGTCCAGGCGCGGGCAAGAGTGGGGGTTATCGAACGCTGTTGTCGGCACGAATCGGCAACCGATACATCTTCCTGCATGGTTTCACCAAGAACGACTAGGCGAACATCACACAGGAAGAACAGAGGGCTTTGAGGTTTGCAGGCAAGCTGTTTCTGGACCTGTCCACCCAGGCCTTGTCGGCGGCCTTGCAGTCAGGCGTTTTGTTGGAGGTGCATTGTGAGCAAGATCATTGAATCCCTGCGCGGCGATCTGGCTGCGCTGTACGAAGCGGGCGCCATCGACAAGGTGACGATGCGCGAGTTCGACGCGATCTGTCCTCCCCCGGTGCGGGAGTTCGAGGCGGCCGACATCAAACAGCTGCGCGAGACTTTGAAGTTCAGCCAACCGGTGTTCGCGCTGCATTTGCACACCACGGCTTCCACGGTGCGCAAATGGGAGCAGGGCGAAACCCGTCCCGCCGGACCGGCGCTCAAGCTGCTCAACGTCATCGCCGACAAAGGCCTTCAGGCCATCCTCTGAGCCGGGGCGACACAAGGGTGGTATGCGGGCGACTCCCGGGCGACACGATCTGGTGTAAATGCTCATAGGGAAATCCGCAGACCCCGCTATGGTGGGCGGCTGTTTTCCGTCCCGCGTATGAACAAGAAACCTGCCTCCCCCGACAACGTCTTTTCCGAATCCAGCGCCTCCGCATCGCTGGCCGCCCCCACCGGCACCACCGGCAGCAGCCCGGCAGCGCCCACGCCCACGTCCTTTCGCTCCGCCCTGATCCGCTCCGGCACCATCCGTGCCACCACGCGCAGCTTCCTGCATGCCCTGGGCCAGGACGACGAAGACATAGAGCGCCCGCACATCGGCGTGTTCCACACGGGCGGGGAGATGAGCCCCTGCAACCTCAACCTGCGCGACCAGGCCCAGCATGCCAAGACCGGCATCTATGCCGGGGGCGGTACGCCGCATGAATGCCCGGTGGTGTCGGTCAGCGACGGGCTGACCATGGCGCATTCGGGCATGCGGTTCTCGCTGGTCTCGCGCGAGCTGATCGCCGACAGCGTGGAGGCTTCGGTGCGCGGCCACCAGTGGGATGGCATCTTCGCCATCGGCGCCTGCGACAAGAACCTGCCGGGGCTGATGATGGGCATGGTGCGCTGCAATGTGCCCAGCGTCTTCGTGCATGGCGGCTCGGCCCTGCCGGGGCAGGCGCCCGGCGTGCACGGGCGCGACCTGAACGTGGTCGATACCTACGAGACCATCGGCCAGGTGCTGGCCGGCACCGCCACGGCGCAGGACCTGGAGGCCATGAGCCGCGCCTGCCTGCCCACGGCCGGCGCCTGCGCTGGCCAGTTCACGGCCAACACCATGGGCATGGTGAGCGAGGCGCTGGGCCTGGCGCCCATCGGCTCCAGCATGGTGCCCGCCGTGTTCAGCGAGCGCGCACCGCTGATGCGCCGCGCCGCGCGCCAGCTCATGCAGGCCGTGTGGGCCAGCGCCGAAGGCGGCGGCCCGCTGCCGCGCGACATCATCACGCGCCGGGCGCTGGAGAATGCCTGCGCCGTGGTCAGCGCCACGGGCGGATCGACCAATGCCGCCCTGCACCTGCCGGCCATCGCGCATGAGGCCGGCATCCGCTTCCACCTGGACGACGTGGCCGAGATCTTCGCGCGCACGCCGCTGATCGCCGACCTGCGCCCCGGCGGGCGCTTCCTGGCGCGCGACGTGTACTACATCGGCGGCGCCGGCGTGATCCTGCGCACGCTGATGGAGCAGGGCTTTGTCCACGGCGATGCTCTCACCTTCACGGGCCGCACCCTGGCCGAAGAACTGGCCGATGCCGCGCCGCCCGATGGCGAGGTGGTGCGCACGCCCGGCAACCCCATCACGCGCGACGGTGGCCTGACCGTGCTCAAGGGCAACCTCTGCCCCGATGGCGCGTTGCTGAAGACGGCCGGCCTCAAGACCCTGGTGCACCGGGGCCCCGCGCGCGTCTTCGAGTCCGAGGAACAGGCCCAGGCCGCCGTGCAGGCCATGCAGTACGCGGCCGGCGATGTCATCGTCATCCGCAACGAAGGCCCGCGCGGCAGCCCCGGCATGCGCGAGATGCTGGGCATCACGGCGCTGCTCTATGGCCAGGGCATGGGCGACAAGGTGGCCCTGCTGACCGATGGGCGCTTCTCTGGTGCCACGCGCGGCCTGTGCATCGGCTACGCAGGCCCCGAGGCCGCCGACAACGGCCCCATTGCCGCGCTGCGCGACGGCGACCTCATCGCCATCGACGCCCGCGCCGATGCGCGCAGCATCACGGTGGAAATCGGCGAGGCCGAACTGGCCGCACGTCTGGAACAATCAGCCGCCGCGCGCCGCCAGATGCCGCCGCTGGGCGGCGTGCTGGAAAAATACGCGCTCACCGTGCGCCCGGCCCACCAGGGAGCGGTCACGCATTCGGGCCAGGTGGTCTGGCTGCGCGACGACAGTTGAAGCCGCCGGGCTGGCACGCATTTCCCCCGCTGTTCCCCCACTGTTTTTTTCAGAGTTTCAATTTCAACCGGAGACATACGCATGAACATCGACCGCCGCCAATGGCTGGGCACCGCTGGAGCGGGTGCGCTGCTGGCCAGCCTGGGCCAGCAGGCCTGGGCGCAGGCCCAGGGCCCCATCGAGACCCTGAACATCATCACCGGCTTCGCGGCCGGAGGCACCTCGGACGCCATCTGCCGCCGCGTGGGCACCAAGCTGTCGGGCTATGCCAAGACCGCCGTGGTGGAGAACCGCACGGGCGCGGGCGGGCAGATCGCCATCAGCTACGTCAAGGGCCGGCCCGCAGACGGTGCCACCCTGCTGCAGACGCCCACGTCCATGCTGTCCATCTACCCGCACATCTACAAGAAGCTGCCCTATGACCCGGTGGCCGACCTGGCGCCAGTCACCGTGGGCTGCATCTTCGACTTCGGCTTTGCCGTCGGCCCCGCCGTGCCCGCCAGCGTGACCACGGTGCCCGAATTCTTCGCCTGGGCCAAGGCCAACCCCGCAGGCGCCAACTTCGGCTCGCCTGCGCCCGGCTCCACGCCGCACTTCATCGGCGCCCTGCTGGGCCAGCATGCCGGTGTGGACTTCAAGCACGCCGGCTACCGCGGCACCCAGCCGGCGCTGCTGGACATGCTGGGCGGCAACGTCTCCGCCGTCTGCGGCCCCGTGGGCGACATGCTGCAGCACCTGGCCGGCGGCAAGATGCGCATCCTGGGCGTCAGCGGCGCCAAGCGCAGCCGCTTCGCACCCCAGGTGCCCACGCTGGTGGAGCAGGGCTACAAGGACATGGCGCACAGCGAATGGTTCGCCTTCTTCGTGCCAGCCAAGACCCCCGCCGAGACCGTGCAGCGCCTGAACGGCCACATGCGCAAGGCCCTGGCCACGCCCGACGTGGTGGACAGTCTGGCCACCTTCGGCCTGGACGCCCAATCCTCCACCCCCGCCGAACTGGCCGCGCTGCTGCAGTCCGAACTCGCCAAATGGGGCCCCATCGTCAAGCGCGTGGGATTCACAGCAGAAGGCTAAAAAGAACAAAACGGGCCGAGCGAAGCGAAGGCCCGCTCCATGCCCACTCCCCACTCCCCGTATGTCAGCGCAGGTTGCCCGCAGCGAAGCGGAGGGTCGCGGACATTCGGGTTGTACGTGTCAAGGACATGGGTAACAACTCAGCTCACAGACATGGGTAACACTTCAAGCTCACATAGTCCTTCTGGGGTCCTCGCACATCCTCTTCGTTGAAGCAGCCCAGTCGCACCGGCCCCAGATACACATCCCACTGGCCAGCGGCCACTTCCTGCATCCCGATCCACTGCCCCGCCAGCAGGTAGCCGATGTAGACCCGCAGCGCTCGCCAGTAAATCAAGCCGTTGTGGCTGACCCGAAC
>NZ_JBICKW010000048.1:0-47909 GCF_043104645.1 Delftia sp. WSY_12 | reverse complement strand
GTGAGCGGGGATCATAGACAAGCCGATGGCTATAGGGCAATCAAATGCAGGGTCAGATACATCCTGTAAATGTAAGCAATTTCCCATCTTGGATACAGGCATGTATTTGAATGGCATGCCACCCATTGATCTTCAATGCCATTCAACCCTCCATCGCGTCTTGAATTTCGCCTTGAACTGCGAATGCATTGCGCGTGCTCACACTCCCAAATACCGTTCCCACAGCGCTCTGTCCCCATCCAGCGCGGCCGAGTCTCCGCTCCATACGACCTTGCCGCGCTCCAGGATGAGGTGGCGGTCGGCCAGGCCCAGCAGGCGCTCCACGTATTTGTCGATGACCAGGATGGTCTGGCCAGCGGCGCGCAGCTGGGCCAGGCAGGACCAGATCTCTTCGCGGATGCGGGGGGCCAGGCCCTCGGTGGCTTCGTCCAGGATGAGCAGGCGCGGGTTGGTGACCAGGGCGCGGCCTATGGCCAGCATTTGCTGTTCACCGCCCGACAGTTGGTTGCCCATGTTGGAGGCGCGCTCGCCCAGGCGGGGGAACAGCGCGAACACGCGCTCGGGCGTCCAGGGCTCGGCCGCGCCGGGACTGCCCGAATTGCGATGTGCCACAAAGGCCGTCAGGTGCTCGCGCACCGTGAGGTTGGGAAAGCACTGGCGACCTTCGGGCACGATGGCCACGCCGGCGCGGGCGATGCGGTCGGTGGCCCAGCCGGCGATGTCCTGCCCGGCAAACACCATGCGGCCAGCGCGCAGGGGCAGCTGGCCCAGCAGCGTGCGAAGCAGCGTGGTCTTGCCCATGCCGTTGCGGCCCAGCAGGGTGACGACCTGGCCTGCCTCGATGCGCAGGTCCACGCCGAACAGCACCTGGCTGGGTCCGTAGCCGCTTTGCACGGCCTGCATTTCGAGCATCACGCGCCCTCCTTCACTTCTTCGTCCCCCAGGTAGGCCTGGCGCACATCGGCGTTGCCACGTATCTCGTCGGGCGTGCCGGTGGCGATGATGCGGCCGTAGACCAGCACGGAGATGCGGTCAGCCAGGCGGAACACGGCCTGCATGTCGTGCTCCACCAGCAGCATGGCGGCGCGGCCGCGCAGGGATTCGATCAGCTCGGTCAGGCGCAGTGTTTCATCAGGCCCCATGCCGGCCATGGGTTCGTCCAGCAGCAGCACGCCGGGCCGTGCGGCCAGGGCCAGCGCGAATTCCAGCTTGCGCTGCTCGCCATGCGGCAGCGTGCCTGCGGGGCGCTGCAGCAGGCTGGCGTCGATGGCGCATTCACGCGCCAGCTCGCGGGCCTGCTCGTAGAGCGCGGTCTCGGCCGCGCGCGGGCGCCAGAAGCGGAAACTGCTGCCGGCATGCGCCTGCACGGCCAGCGCCAGGTTGTCCAGCACGCTGGACTGCTTGAAGATGTTGGTGATCTGGAACGACCGCGACAGCCCCGCCGCCACGCGCTGGTGGGCGTTGAGCGCGCTCACGTCGCGCCCGGCCAGTGCCAGGGTGCCGGCGTCGGCCGCCAGCGTGCCCGACAGCAGATGGATGAGCGTGGACTTGCCCGCGCCATTGGGGCCGATCAGCGCATGGATCTCGCCAGGCGCCAGCGACAGCGAGACATGGTCGGTGGCCAGCAGCGCGCCAAAGCGGCGCACCAGGCCCTTGGCTTCCAGGGCCGGAGTGGGAATGGAGATAGGGGTGGCCGCGCCGCTCATGCCTGCCTCCCGCGTGCGGACCACAGGCCCGTCAGGCCGCGTGGCGCGCCGAACACCACGCACAGCAGCAGCAGGCCCAGCGGCAGGTGCCAGTACTCGGTCCACATGCGAAGCACTTCCTCCAGCGTCAGCATGACGACGGCGCCGGCCACGCCGCCCCAGCGCAGGCCCACGCCCCCCACCAGCACCATGATCAGCAGGTTGGCCGACTGGGTCCAGTGCATGAGGCTGGGCGAGATGAACAGGTTGTGGTTGGCCAGCAGCGCGCCCGCCAGCCCCGCCACCGCGCCGCTGAGAACGAAGGCCACGAGCTTCAGGCGGTAGACCGGGTAGCCCAGCGACTCCATGCGCGACTCGTTCTCGCGCACGCCCTGCAGCGCCTTGCCGAAGCGCGAATCCACCAGCCGGCCGAACAAGGCCATCAGCACCGCGAACAGCGCCAGCACCACGTAGTAGAAAGAAACGTCGTGGCCCAGGTCCAGCCCGGGCAGCACGGAATGGCCGGGCAGGTTCAGCCCGTCCTCGCCGCCGTACTGGCGCAGGGAGATGAAGATGTAGAACAGCATCTGCGCAAAGGCCAGCGTGATCATGATGAAGTACACGCCGCGCGTGCGCAGCGACACGGCGCCCGTGGCGGCGGCCAGCAGCCCCGCCAGCAGCGCGGCGGCCGGCCAGGCGACCAGGGCCGAGGTGACGCCATTCATCGCCAGGATGCCCACCGCATAGGCCCCCGCACCGAAGAAGGCCGCATGCCCCAGCGCCACCATGCCGCCATAGCCCAGGATGAGGTTCAGGCTGGTGGCGGCCAGCGCGTAGATCAGCACCCGGCGCACGAAGGAGATGTAGAAATCCAGCCCCAGTGCAGGCGCCACCAGCGGAAAAACCGCCAGCGCCAGCAGGGCCAGCGCGGTCCAGACGAATGTGCCGCGGAATCTGCTGTGTTCCATGCTCAGCCTCGCGCAGGGAAAAGGCCGGAAGGACGGTACACCAGCACCACCGCCATCAGCACGTAGATGGAAATCGCCGCCAGCGTGGGCCCCACGCTGGATGCCACGGCCGGGGAGAACACCTGGCGCAGCAGCATGGGCAAAAAGGCCCGCCCGGCCGTGTCCACCATGCCCACCAGCAAGGCGCCAACCAGGGCGCCGCGTATGGAGCCTATGCCGCCGATGACGATGCACACCAGCACCAGGATGAGGATCTCTTCCCCCATGCCGACCTGCACCGAGGTGATGGGCCCCAGCAGCGCGCCCGCCACCGCCGCCAGCATGGCGCCCAGCGTGAACACGCCCAGGAACAGCAGCGGTACGCGCACGCCCATCAGCGTGGCCATCTGGCGGTTGGAGGCCCCTGCCCGCACCAGCACGCCGGCGCGCGTGCGCGTCACGAACCAGTACAGGCCCAACGCGGCGGCCAGGCCGAAGACGATGATCATCAACCGGTAGGCCGGGTACATGAGATCGGGCAGCAACTGCACGGGCCCCGACAGCGCGGCCGGCATGTTGAGCATCACCGGCGCCGGGCCCCAGACCATCTTGACCAGGTCATTGGCAATGAGGATGACCGCATAGCTGCCCAGCACCTGGGCCAGATGGTCACGCACGGCAAGGCGGCGTATCAGCACCAGCTCCAGCACCACACCCGCCACGCCCGTGGCGACGGCTGCCACCAGCACGGCCGCGGTGAACGAGCCCGTGCGCTGCATGGTCTCGGCCGCCACATAGGCGCCCGCCATGTACAGCGAGCCATGGGCCAGGTTCATGATGTCCATGATGCCGAACACCAGGGTCAGCCCGGCCGCGATCAGAAACAGCATCAGCCCGAACTGCAGGCCATTCAGCAATTGCTCCAAGAGCAGCGTCCACGTCATCCACACGCCCCCTGCCGCGGGCGCATCGGCCCGCGCGCGGTCAACAAATCATCCGGCTTTGAAAATCAAGATCAAGGCACGCCGCGCCCGACGGGGGCGCGGCGGCGGGGTCACATCTTGCAGTCGTTGACGTAGACGTCCTGGTACTTGTCGAACACCTTGCCCACCAGCTTGTTGGTGATGCGGCCGCTGCCATCCTTCTCGATCACGCGCTGGTAGTAGGCCTGGATGGGGTAGTGGTTCTTGCCGTACGTGAAGGGGCCGCGCACCGAGGCGTAGTCGGCCTTCTCCAGCGCCTTGACGATGGCCTGGCGGTCCGAGGCCTTGCCGCCGGCCTGCTTGACGGCCGCATCCATGGCCATGATCACGTCATACGCCTGGGCCGCGTAGACCGAGGGGTTGCGGCCCTTGTACTCCTTGCGGAAGGCCTCGACGAAGGCCTTGTTCTGCGGCACGTCCAGGTCATGCGCCCACTGCGCGGTGTTGACCATGCCCAGCATGGGCTCGCCCACGGCCTGGATCACGTCCTCGTCGGCCGAGAAGCCCGGGCCGATCAGCTTGACGCTTTGCGACAGCCCCGTGGACACGAACTGCTTGACGAAGTTGATGCCCATGCCGCCCGGCAGGAAGATGTAGACCGCATCGGGCTTGGCCGCGCGGATCTGGGCCAGTTCGGCCGCGTAGTCGATCTGGCCCAGCTTGGTGTAGACCTCTTCGCCGGGCGCGGTCTTGTAGCCGCGCTTGAAGCCGACCAGCGCATCCTTGCCGGCCGGATAGTCGGGCGCCATGATGAACATCTTCTTGAAGCCACGGTCGGCCGCCAGCTTGCCGGCTGCCTCGTGGAAGGCATCGTTCTGGTAGGACGTGCCGAACCAGAACGCATTGCACTGCGCGCCCGCGAACTGGCTGGGGCCGGGATTGTTGGACAGGTAGGGCACCTTGGCGCCGAACAGCGCCGGGCCCACGGCCAGGGCCACGTTGGAGCCGATGGGGCCGGTGAAGAAATCCACCTTGTCGCGCTGTATGTAGCGCGTGACCAGCTGGCGCGCCTGGTCGGGGTTGCCGCCCATGTCGGTCTGCAGGAACTCGGCCGGCTGGCCGCCCAGCTTGCCGCCCAGCTGCTTGATGGCGAGGTTGAAGCCGTCACGCGCCTCGGCGCCCAGCGCGGCAAACGGCCCGGAAATATCGTTGGCGATACCGACCTTGATGGTGTCCGCCTGCGCGAGCGCGGGAACAAAGGCAGGGGCCAGGGCCGCTGCGGCCAGGAAGGGGGTGAGGAAACGCATGCTGCTGTGCTCCTTGCGCGGGCCGCGCGGATGACAATCGGTGGTGAGGCAGTCTTCCGTCACGCTGGACGGGAAACTCTGTAAGGGCTGGAACGGTTGGCGCGGGTCTTAGTTTAGGTTTAAAGTATTTTGCAGAACAAGTCTGGGACTTGTACCAATACCTGCCATACAAACCATTTCGCGCCATCTCCGTTCCAATGCCCGCACTCTACCGTCACTACGACCGCGCCGGACTCGATGTCCAGTACAACGCCCGCGCGACGGTACCCGACATCACCCCCATCATCAAGGCCTATGCCGACGACAGCCGGGCCGCGCGCCAGAGCCTGCCCTGCGCGCTGAACGTGGCCTATGGCAAGCATGCCGACGAGCTGCTGGACATTTTCCCGGCAGCAACCGGGGCGGCAGGCGCCCCTGTTCTCTTCTTCATCCACGGCGGCTACTGGCGGCTGCTGTCCAAGGACGACTCCAGCAGCATGGCGCCCACCTTCACGCGCGCCGGCGCCGTGGTGGTGGCCCTGAACTATTCACTGGCGCCCGCCGTCACGCTGGACCGCATCGTGGACCAGACACGCCGCGCCCTGGCCTGGGTGCATGCCCACATCGCCCGCTACGGCGGCGACCCGGGCCGCATCCATGTCTGCGGCAGCTCGGCCGGCGGCCACCTGGCGGGCATGCTGCTGGCCGGCGGCTGGCATGCGGACTACGGCGTGCCCGAGGACGTGGTGCGCGGCGCCGCACCGCTGTCGGGCCTGTTCGACCTGCGCCCGCTGGTGCACACCCACATCAACGAATGGATGCGCCTGAGCGAGCAGGACGCCATTCGCAACAGCCCCGCCCTCCTGCCGCACGGCGCGGCCTGCCCGCTCATCGTCAGCTACGGCGAGAGCGAGACCGATGAATTCAAGCGCCAGAGCGACGACTACCTGGCCGCCTGGAACCAGCGCTGTGGCCCCGGTCCATCGTCAGGCCAGTACGTGGCCATGCCCGGCACCAACCATTTCGACATCGTGCTCACCCTGAACGACCCGGCCAGCCCGCTGACGCGCGCCATCCTCGCGCAGATGGGCTTGAGCGCCCCCACACCGCAGAACCAGCCATGACCCACGCTCCCGACCTGGAGTCGCGCGCCGCGCCCGACGACCACCATGCGCTGCGCCTGTGGCTGCGCATGCTCACCTGCTGCAACCTCATCGAAGGCGAGATCCGCAACCGCCTGCGCAGCGAATTCGACACCACCCTGCCCCGCTTCGACCTCATGGCCCAGCTGCAGCGCGCGCCCGAGGGTATGAAGATGGGCGAGCTGTCGCGCCACATGATGGTGACCAACGGCAACATCACCGGCATCACCGACCAGTTGGAGAAAGAGGGCCTGGTGGTGCGCACCAAGGTGGAGTCCGACCGGCGCAGCTCCGTGCTGCACCTCACCCCGCTGGGTCGCAAGACCTTTGCGCGCATGGCCAAGGCGCATGAATCCTGGGTCATGGGCATGTTCGGCGACATGCCGCAGGCCAGCCGCAACGACCTGTACCAGGCGCTGGGCGACCTCAAGCAGCAGGTGGTGGCCCACCGCTCGCCCACGGACTGAGCGCGCGCAGACCCACCCCCACTCAGCCCTGCACGCAGTTGCGCCCTGCGGCCTTGGCGCGGTAAAGCGCACGGTCGGCCGCTTCCACCAGCGCCACGGCGGCACCTTGGGTGGAGCCGTGGGTAGTGCCTTGTGTAGCGCTTTGTGTAGCGCCTTGAGTCGCGCCAGCCTCACCGCACTGCGCTGTCGCCACGCCGATGCTGGCCGTCACATGGCCGAAGCGGCTGCTGCGGTGCTCCAGGCCCAGGCCCTCGATGCGCGCACGCAGCCGCTCGGCCACCTGCAGCCCGCCGGCCTGGTCCGTATTGGGAAGCACCACGGCCAGCTCCTCCCCGCCGTAGCGCGCCGCCATGTCGCCGGGCCGCTGCACGGCCTGGGCCAGGGCGCGACACACTGTCTGCAGGCAGGCATCGCCTGCCACATGGCCGTAGGCGTCGTTGTAGCCCTTGAAATGGTCCAGATCGATCAGCAGCAGCGACAGCGGCGTGCCCTCGCGCACGGCGCGCCGTGCCTCGCGCTCCAGCACCTCGTCGAAGCGGCGCCGGTTGGCCAGGCCCGTGAGCTGGTCCTGGGCGGCCAGCACCTCCAGCCGGCGGTTGGCCTGCAGCAATTCCTCGCGCGCGCTGACCAGGGAGCATTCGGCACGCGAGCGCAGCCGCATCGCCGCCGTCAGCCGCCAGCCGATCAGCGCAATCGCCAGAAACAGCCCCAGCACCACGGCCAGCGTCAGCTGCGCCTGGCGCTGCCAGGAACTGAGCGCCTCGTCGCGGCCCAGGGCCACCGTGGTCACCAGCGGGTAGCGCTCGCTGCGCAGGAAGGCATAGATTCTTTCCGTGCCATCCAGGCCCGAGCGGAACGACGCCGTGCCCGACATCGCCCCCGCATAGTGGCGCAGGAAATTGGGCGACTGCGAGAAGTCCCGGCCCAGGTCCTGCTCACGGAAGGGGTGGCGCACCAGCAGTTGCCCGCCCGGCGTGCTCAGTGAAATGGCGCCCTGCTCGCCGATGTCGATCTTGCCGAACAGCCGCAGGAAATTTTCCACACCCAGCGTCACCACGACCACGCCGGCAAACTGGCCCTCGCTGTCGGTATAGCGCCGGCTGATGGTGATCACCCATTCGCTTGTGGAGCGGCTGCGGATCGGCGGCCCGATGTAGATGCCTGACGACGGGTCGTCGCGGTGGTGCGTGAAGAAGTCGCGGTCCGCGCTTTGCGTTCCTGGGGGAAACGTCCCCTTGGACGACATCAGCCAGCGCCCCTGCGCGTCCACGACCAGCAGCTCGTTGAGCTGGTTCAGCAGCTGCTCCTGGCGGTTGACCAGATGCAGCACGCGCTCCAGGTGCGCGGCACCGGCGCCATCCAGCTCCAGCCTTTCGGCAATGCCCAGCAGCAGCATGGAGCTTTGGGTGATCACGCCTTCGGAATAGGTATTCAGCGTCTGCGCCAGATTGCGGTTGACGGTATCCACCTCGGCCAGCGTGCGCTGGCGTGCAGCCACCAACTGCCACACCGTGGCCGCCGATACCGACACGAACACCACGGCCAGCAGCCAGCCCACCAGGCGGGTATCGCGTTTGACGGGCCGACCGCTGCGGCTGCGGCAGGCCCTTGTCCACCAATCCCTCTTCGTCACATGCACCTGCGCCATCTCGGCGGTCTCGCCGCCGTCCGATCTTGGGGTTTTCTGCGTCCGGGTTCAACGCCAGTGCAGCTTCCTTCCGCAAGCGATTCCCGTCCTCGACCCAGGTCGAGCCGGAAAAACCCGCGAACCCGGTATTGTCCCCGGCTTCGGAAAAATCGGCCGGCAGGGTTGGGATTGGGGGGTGCTGCCGGCAGTTTCAGGCTGAATGCGGATGGCAGGCCTGTGATCACAGGCCTTATCGTCAAGGCATGGGTGATCAGCCGGGGCCGTCGCTCGCGGCAGCAAGAAGCGGCACCAAGACATCACCGATCGGGGTCGGAATCCCGCGCGCCCGGCCGCGGCGCGCGATAACGCCGTTGCGGATATCCCATTCGAGCGGACGGCCTGCTTCGCGATCCGCCAGTATGGACGTGCCCAGGTCGGCAGGGGATGCCTGGAACTTGTCGAGGATCGCCTGCGGGACCTCATCGCCCAGTTCAGCACCTTCGGCGCGTGCCACGGCCAGGCACTCCTGCAGGTAGTCCAGTGTGAGCTTGGAGATGTCGTGCCGGCCGTACATGCCCGAGCGGCGATGCGTGAGCGCCATGAGCCCGGCCGCCGCGTTCTGCAGCAGCTTTTGCCAGGCCAGAGATCTGAAATTCGAAACCAGGTCTACCAGGCACCGGGAGCCTTGCAGTGCCTGCGCAACCACGAGGGAGGCCGCTTCGTCAGGCAGGCTGATCCGAGCATCGCTGCGCAGGAGCACCGACCCATCGGATTGCGCCTGCGCAGGGAACCACACGACTGCAGGAACGACTCGCCCCTGAGGGCACAGCGCAGTGACACTCTCCAACTGCTCGACCCCGTTTTGCAGGACACACACGACGGTTTGCGGGCCGCTCAACGCCGCAAGCCATTGCGCAGTGGCAGCGGTCTGAGTCGCTTTGACCGCGAGAAAAACGAGGTCCACCGGGCGTGCAATCTGTGCTGGATCCGTTCTCACCGGCCCGGGAACAACGATGCGAACACCGCTACCTTGCAGCACCAGGCTGTCGCGCGGCGTACGGCCGCAAAGCATGGGCGTGCGGCCGACTTCGTGCAACGCAGCAGCGACGGTGGTCCCGATCGCACCGGGCCCCAGGACAGCGATTCTTGTATGGACTTGTTGATTCACTGAAGCGGATTCCTCGAAACGGGTGCTCGGCGCCGGCCTCGACACCTGAAAAGGACAATTATGGAGTGCCACGGGCGCAGTGGAGGGCTGCTCTTGGCTGTGCCTGCATAGGTGCAATGCATCTTGATAGTTTCTCAGTATTCATCCCGGCAAAATACACGTCAGTGGACTCTTTCATTGGGCATGCAATATGAGTTGACGAACATTGCAGTATTCCGTAACGATTGACGCATATCCGGCTTTGATATTCCGTGCCTTTTGGCGAATTGCTCGACCGCCGCTGTGTCAAAACGCGTAGTCTGGATGAAGTCCAGGGCTTCGGCATCCGTATTCAAAAACCGCGCAACCGGAGGAATGCTCAAAAGCCATTTCAGCAATCGGAGCGAAATATGATGCCTTGGGGACTTTATTCCAAGGGGTTGTGCCACCTCTGCCAGGAGTTCTCGCAAGTTGGGACTTTGGTCGTCAAGCGCCAGGAGCTCCTGACCGGCCATGGAAGGATCAAAAGCGCAAGCCGAAACCAGCTCGACCAGATAATCCACAGTGACCAATGGCAACCAGTGCTCTGCGCTACCCGGCACTGCAGCCAGTTTTCCCTGCGCCAGATTGCGTATCAGATCCACCAGTGGCTGGCTGCAAGGTATATGTCCCGTGCGGCTATGACCACAGACCGTTGCGGGGTGCACGACGGTCATTTTCCCTCCCTTGGCAGCCATGAACTCCAGGGTCGCGAAATGCGCCTCCAGTTTGCTCCCCTCGTAAGCGCCGACACGCCGATAGACGGCAGGCCAATGAGTCCTTTCCGGATGGCCGGGATCAATTCCGATGCGCTGCAGATGTTCATTGTTCTTCAGCATATAGCCGCCGATCATCACCAGCCGGCTATCTTGCTGCGCTGCCAACAACGCCACGCGCTTTGCACCTTCCACATTCACTGCACGCGAATGCTCCATTGAAAGGCCCCACGCGAAGTGGGCGCCCAGGTGGAACACAACTTCGGCCTGCCGCAAAGCCTCTCGATCGGAAAGACTCAAGCCGAGGCTCTCCTGCTCCAGATCGCCAGCCACGGCAAAGACCCGGTTTGCGACACCTCCCAGATTGTCGACCTGCTCCCGCAGTTGCGCCAGGCGCTCCGGGCGACGCATCAGCACCCGAATCGTGTGACCTTTTGCGCTCAGGCATGACACCAGATGCTGGCCGATGAAGCCGGTCCCTCCCGTAACAAAGCACTCCACGCTCATTTTTCTGCTCCTTGGCACGATGAAAAATCGAGTGTAGACTGTCGATCCAACTCTATAGTCAAGCGTTTTTTCATGAATATCGGCGAACTCGAGGTCCGCAGCGGCGCCAGCCGCCATACCCTGCGCTACTACGAGAAGATCGGCCTTATCGCACCATTGCGGCGAAACAACAATTACCGTGTTTACACACCACAAACCCTGCAGGATCTTGGATTTATCCAGCGCGCACAAAGCATGGGATTTTCTCTTGCGGAAATAGGCGAAATTCTGGACGCGCAGAGAAACAAGTCAATCGATTGTGCCGAGGGTGCCAAGTTGATTGAAAAGAAAATGCTGGAAATCAGAAAGAAAATCACTGAGCTCAAAAGCATTTATCGGTATTTGGACGAGGAGCGTGCAAATCTCGAGGCCAGTGCTGCCAAGCAACTTGAGCTTCAGCGACTCAACAACGCCTTGAAGTGAGCTGTCGGCATCCAGACAACAGCGGCAATCGCTGCATGGCTGCTCCCGGCATCACCCGAGTACATCCGCGCAGCCTGGACAGAAAACGCATCTGCCGCGCCAAGGCATGGCGCAGCCATTCATCCACGGCTATGCTCAATACCTTTGCCGTTGCGCAGCCGGCGCCCGCCCTGCAACGGACCTTGACTGTTCAGGACCTCCCATGCACATCGAACCCGGCGTCGTCAGCCCCGAAAAAATCGCCCTCAGTTATGTCACCGCCGCAGCGGCCTTCGGCCTGACCGCCGCCCTGGCAAGGCAAAGCCTGCGCGACAACGGCGGCTGGCTCGCGCTGCTGGCCCGCAGTGTCATCACCACCGCGCTGGTGTTCAGCTTCTTCGAGGTGTTTCCGCACGAGCCGGTCGGCGTGTCCGAGGTCCATCTGATCCTGGGCTCGACCTTGCTGCTGATGTTCGGCGCGGGAGCTGCGGCCATCGGCCTGGCGTTCGGCCTGCTGGTGCAGGGCCTGTTCTTTGCCCCCTTCGACCTGCCGCAGTACGGCATGAACGTCACCACCTTGCTGGTGCCGCTGTATGCGGTGAACCAACTGGCGCGCCGGCTGATTCCCGCCGGCACGGCCTATGTGGACATCAGCTACAGGCAGGCCCTGGCCCTGTCCACCACCTACCAGGGCGGCATTGTCCTGTGGGTCGCGTTCTGGGCCATCTACGGCCACGGTGCCAGCCTGACAACCTTGACCGAGGTGGCAAGCTTCGGTGCTGCCTACATGTGCGTCGTGCTGGTGGAACCCCTGGTGGACCTGGCGGTGCTGTGGCTGGCCAAGCGCCTGGCGACCTTCACCCAAGGGCCGCTTTTCAATACCCGCCTGCACGCCGTTGCCGTCTGACAGGGCCGGCTCTCCCGGTCACGGTTGACGCCCCATAGGGCATCTTGCCCCGGTGCTCCCGCCTTGCCGCCCCCGGGCCACCATGGCAAAGCGGGGAGCGGCAGGTGCATGGACGGCCCCGCGCGCAGCCGTGGCCGCTTCCTCTTGGTCCAGCATGACCAGGTCCCTCTTCATCAGCCTGCCGGCAAGCGAGCTCGGCAAATCCACCGCCTTCCACAAGGCCCCGGGCTTCCAACAGAGCCCGCAGCCCAGCAGTGAGGACGGCTTCGCCATGGTCTGGAGCGGCGGGATGCCTGCGCAGTGCAAGGACCCGGCGTTCGCCTCCGCGACGTGGCCTTGGCAACGCGGCCGACGCCGGAATCGCTGCAGCCGGGTGATCGGGCAAGCCTGAAAACCCGCTTCCTGCGACAATCCGCCCCGCTCGCTTTGCTCCACTGCATCGCGACGGCACGGACCGTCGCCGCATTGCTCCTTGTCTGGCGGCTCTCACAAGGAGCGCGCCTGCGCCGATACCTCCATCGCCCATGGCTCTCGACCCCTTCACCCTGCTCGTTCTCACCACGGCCATGGCGGCCGCTTCGGCGCTGTATCTGGCTGCGGAATGGAGCAGCGTGCGCGAACGCTCGCTGCTGCTGTGGAGCGCGGGGTTCGCCATCATCGTCGTGGGCTGCGTGCTGGCCCTGCTGCGTTCCAGCGGCCATGTGCTGCTGGGCATCTGGTTTCCCAACGGCCTGCTGATCGCCGCCCACTGGCTGTTCCTGGCCGGGGTCGCCGGATTCATGCGCGTGCGGCTGTCGCACTTCTGGTGGCTGCTGGCCGTCGTCTGGCTGGCCATGCTGTTTCTGCCAGACGGGCCCTGGTGGTCCAAGGCGATGCTGGGCATCCAGTCGCTGCTGATCGCCATCACCACCTTGCGCGCCGGCCTGCTGCTGCGCCCGCATGGCGGCGCGCTGGGCATGGGCGCGGCGCAGTTGAGTTTCGTGCTGCTGGCCCACGGCCTGTTCTACCTCGCCAAGGCAGGATCGACCGTGGCGCTGGACGCCTTCGTCAACCTGGGCAGTTTCCGCGGCACGGTGATCCTGATCTCGCTGGTGGAGGGCGTGATGGCGATCATGCTGCTGGCCATGTCCATGACCGGGACGGAGCGCCATCGCCGCGAGGAGCGCATCGCGCAGATTGCCGCCCGCGATCCGCTGACCTCACTGGACAACCGCCGCGCGCTCTATCTGCGCGCACCGGCGCTGCTGGCACAAGCCTCGCCGGCCCGCCCCGGCGCCCTGCTGCTGATCGACATCGACCACTTCAAGCAGGTCAATGACCTGCACGGCCACGATGCCGGCGACCGCCTGCTGGTGACGCTGAGCGACCTCATCCGCAGCGTGCTGCCTCGCGGCGCACTGGCCGCGCGGCTGGGCGGGGATGAGTTCGTGATCCTGCTGCACAACGTCTGCGGCACGGCCGCACAGGCGCTGGGCCAGGACTTGCGCGAGGCGTTCGTGCAGCAGGCGCGCGCGATGTTCGCGACGCCGCAGCCCGTGTCCCTGAGCATCGGTGCGGCCTTGTTCGACCAGCCCGGAACAGAGCTGTCCCACTGGCTCAAGCAGGCCGACGAGGCCCTCTATGCATCGAAGCGCAAGGGACGGGACCGGATGGAACTCGCCCCGCTTGCGCCAGGGCGGCCCCACGGATGATCTGCTTGCCGCAGGTGGGCCGCTTGCGTGCGCTTGCAGGTCACATCTGCCGCTGATAGGGGTCCGGGCCGGTTCAGTCCGGGTCGTTTTGGCGCCTCAAGGCGTCAATGCAAAGTCCACCGCAGCCTCGGCATGCAAGGCCGTGGTGTCCAGCACGGGCACGGGGCAATGCGCCTGCTGCACCAGCAGGCTGATTTCCGTACAGCCCAGCACCATGGCCTGGGCGCCCTGCCCGGCCAGCTGCGCCATGATGCGCTGATAGGTGCGCCGCGACTCTTCCCGTATCCGGCCTGCGCACAGTTCCTCGTAGATGATGCGGTGCACTTCGGCGCGGTCCGCCTCCTGCGGCACCATCACCTCCAGCCCCTGCTGCTGCAGGCGCTCGCGCATGAAGGGCTGCTCCATGGTGAAGCGGGTGCCCAGCAGCCCCAGCCTGCGGTGGCCTGCCGCCCGGGCCACATCGGCCACCGGGTCGGCAATGTGCAGAAAAGGGATGCGCACCGCTGCCGCAATGCGGTCTGCCAGCTTGTGCATGGTGTTGGTGCACAGCAGCACCCCATCCGCCCCGCCATCCTGCAGCCGCCGCGCGGCATCTTCCAGCAAGGCAGCTGCGTCATCCCAGCGGCCTTCATGCTGGGCCAGCTCGATGGGGCCAAAATCCACGCTGTACATGAGCAGTTTTGCAGAGCGCAGCGGACCCAGCCGGTCGCGCACGCCCTGGTTGATGAGCCGGTAGTACTCGGCGCTGGACTCCCAGCTCATGCCCCCGATGAGACCGATGATGCGGTGAATTTCCGTGTGGTTTGCGTTCATGCCTTCAGTGTGGGCAGCGCCCGGTTTCCCGTCTATCAAGAAATTTCAGTTCAAGACACAAGGCGCCAGGGTGATGAAAGTTCAGGAACTACCGGGATTCGAGGTGCAGCTGCTGGGCCGCGCGGCCTACAGCAGCCATGACCCGACCCGCCTTCATTCGCTGGGCATTGCGCTGGAGCGCCAGCAAGGCGTGCATGCCATTGGCAGCGACCGCCGCGTGGACTTCGACACATGGCCCGGCACGGTGGCACGCACGCCACCGGGGGTGGATGTGTTTTCCGAATCGGCCACGGGCGGCGAGTACCTGGTGGTTCGCTGTACCCCTGCGCAATGGGAGCAATGGCTGGACGACGCAGTGCCTGACACCGAAGCCCGGCGCGTTGTGCACCCTGGCCAGCGCGCCGCCTTGCAGATTGCGCACCAGCTGCGGCAACTGCTGCTTTGCCCCGAGACGGACACCCTGGCAATAGAGCAGGCAGCCCTGCACTTCATGGCCCGGCAATGCGTCGATGCGAGGGATGTGCCCCATGTGCCCATCCCTCGCATCGATGCATTGCGCCCGGTGTATCGGCCGGTTCTGGAGCGCATGGCGGCCGAGTTTGCACAGCCGTTGAGCATTGCCCAGCTGGCCCGGATGACCCGTCGCACCCCGCTGCGTTTTCTGCGTGAGTTTTCCCAGCTGCTTGGCATGACTCCGCATGCCTATCTTGTGGAGACCCGCATACAGGCGGCCCGCTCCATGATGCGGGCGGATGCCGATTCGCTGGCCTGTATCGCCCACGATTGCGGCTTCAGCCATCAATCGCACATGGGAGCCGCGTTTCGCAAACATCTGGGGCTGACGCCCAGCCAGTACCTGGCCCGCATTCGCCATACGGCCAGGCAGTGACCGATGGAGCACCTGGACCCGTCACGCCCGGGGCATGCGGCATGACCGGTGTTCCAGGCGGTGCAATGAACTTGCAAGTTCCCGCGTTGGCTTTTCATTCCCATTGTCAATCCGAACAGACGGACTCGACCTGCGCACTTCAACCGCGCATACTTAGGGCCATTGCTCTCCCCCTGTTCTGATTTGCGATGGCGCGGCAACCCCAACCTTGCCGTGTTCCTGCCAATGGAGCGGACTACCGATAATTCATTCCCGTTATCAACGGCATATCGTGCCGCTCGGCCATGTCGGGCAGAACTGAGGACCGCCAATCCGCCAGCAGCGTGCCCATTCAATGTGCGTACACATCTGATAGAGCAGATCAATGAAATGACCCCTCGAAAATCCACATTCGCACCTTTGAGCAGAATTTTTGCTTTCGCCATTGAACTGGATGGAGTGGACCGTGTGCTGTCCGTGGTCCGGCGGCATCTGGGCATGGATGTGGCCTTTGTGGCCCGATTCCGCGAAGCGGATCGGGTGCTGGAGCATGTGGACGAGAGCACTGGCGGTGTGATTTTCCGGCAGCAGAAGATTCCATTGAACGAGGGCTATTGCCAGAAGGTGGTCAATGGCGAATTGCCGCAGTTGATTCCAGACACGTCCCGTTTACCCGCTGCACAGGGAATACCGGAGACGCACACCATTCCCATCGGCTCGCACCTGAGCGTACCGATCCGCCTGGATGACAACCGTCTGTACGGCACCTTGTGCTGCTTCAGCCACCAGCCCAATCCCGCGCTGGGTGAGCACGATATGTCGCTATTGCGGGCATTCTCCGATTTATTGGGACTGCATTTCAGTGCAACTTCTGCGGTCCAGCATGCAAGGGACAAAGCGGCCAACGAAATCCGCCTTGCCATGCAGGGAAATGCGCTGCGCCCTGTATTTCAACCCGTATACACCATCGCGACAGGCAAGCTGCACGGTTTTGAGTGCTTGTCGCGCTTTGACCTGGAGCCATTTCGCCCGCCAGACCAATGGTTCAAGGCAGCGCACGAAGTAGGCCTGGGGCTGGAGCTGGAGCGCCATGCAATCGACACGGCGCTTGGCGCGCTCGGTCGCCTGCCAACCGATTGGCTGCTCGCAGTCAACTGCTCGCCGCAGCTGATCCAGTCGGGGCAGCTGCCCCGGCTTCTGGGTTCGGACCAGGATCTGTCGCGCGTGACGCTGGAAATCACGGAGCATGCCGCCGTGGATGACTACAGGGCTTTGGCCGATGCACTGGCTCCGCTGCGGCGCCGGGGCGCGACCTTGGCAGTCGACGATGCCGGTGCCGGCTACTCCAGCATGCGGCACATCCTGCATCTTCAACCGGACATGATCAAGCTGGACATGAGCATCACGCACGACGTCGATACCGACCGCAGCCGCCGTGCGCTCGCCAAGGGGCTCACGAGTTTCGCGCACGAAATAGGAAGCGTAGTGGTCGCCGAAGGTGTGGAGACTGCCGAGGAATTCAATGCGCTGGCAAGCCTTGGCGTGGATCTGGCCCAGGGCTACTTCTTTGCCAAGCCGATGGGGTCAGCACAGGCGCTGGCCATGGGACTTGCCAGGGCCTAGGGCCCAGGCGTTCAAGCTTTCGAGCCTGCGTGAATGCGTGCCTGCCTGCATGCGTGAATGTGCTGTGGCGACGCAGCGTTCTCCCGCCACCTTGACCGGGATCAAGCACACACCAGCCATGGTGCCCGAGCAAGGCGCCCGTTGCGCGAAGCCGTAGTGCACCCGGCGCATAATCGCCTGCATTCTTTCCCCAGCCCATCCGCCATTGCAGGTCTGCATGCGGCAGGCGCGTCCAGCGGCCATCGCGGCGCCCCAGCATTTCCCCAGACTTCCAGCAACAGCCTCCCGGCAGGCGGTCATGGGCATGCCCACGGTGAACCCAGATGGAAGTTTTGAAGCAACTCGAACCCCTCATGCGCGACATCATCGCGCCCCAGGCCGCGCAGATCGACGAGCAGGCACGCTACCCGCGCGCCGCGCTGGATGCACTGGCGGCAGCCGGCCTGCTGGGCCTGATCAGCGCCAGCGAGGTGGGCGGCCTGGGCAAGGGCCTGGCCGAAGCGGTGCAGGTCGTCGAGCGCATTGCCCAGGACTGCCCCTGCACGGCCATGGTGCTGACCATGCACTACTGCGGCGTGGCGCTGATCGAACCCTTTGCCGACGACCCTGTGCGCCGCGAGATCGCGGCCGGCCGCCACCTCACCACGCTGGCCGTGTCCGAAGCCGGCTCGCGCAGCCATATCTGGGCGCCGACGGGAACGGCGACCGCCGCTGAAGATGTCATCCACCTGAACGCGCTCAAGAGCATGATCACGTCGGCCGGCGAGGCCGATTCCTATGTCTGGATCTCGCGCGCCACGCAGGGCGAGGGCAATACGCTGTGGCTGGTGGACAGCCGGCTGCCGGGCCTGTCCATTCCCGGACGCTTCAACGGCATGGGGCTGCGCGGCAATGCATCCTCGCCCATCGAGGCACGCAACGTGGGCGTTCCACGCGCCCGCATGCTGGGCGCCGACGGCGAGGGCGAGGCCGTGAAGGGCCGCTATCTGATGCCCTTCTTTCCCACGCTGATCGCCACCACGTCCATCGGCCTGATGCAGGGCGCGCTGCGCCGCGCCGTGGCCCATGTGGCGGGCACGCGCTTTGCGGAAAGCGGCAGCTCGCTGGCCGACCTGCCCACCATCCGCGCCTACCTGGCCCGTGCCCAGCTGCGCCTGGAGCAGGCCCGCCTGCTGCGCGACGATACCGTGGCCGCCGTGCAGGCGGCCCGGGCCGATGCGCGCACCCGCCTGCTGCAGAGCAAGGCCGCAGCCGCCGAGGCCGCACTGGAAGTGACCGACATTGCCATGCGCGTGTGCGGCGGCGCCGCCTTCCGCAAGGAGCTGGGCATAGAGCGCCTGTTCCGCGATGCGCGCGCCGCCTCGGTCATGGCGCCCACCACCGATGTGATCTACGACATGCTGGGCAAAGGCATGTGCGACGCCGCCGCCTGAGCCTGAACGGCAGAACCCGTCGATCGCTTCACCCCTCCTCCCCCATCCAGCAAAGGACTTCCGCATGACGACAACCGCCCCCGTGATCAAGCTCGGCGCCGTGGCCTACGCCCCCAAGGTGATCACCATCTGGGAAGGCTTCAAGGCGTATTTCATCGAGCGCGGCTACTACTTCGACTACGTGCTCTATTCCAACTACGAGTCGCTGACCGAGGCGTTGATGGCAGGCGATGTGCACCTGGCCTGGAACTCGCCGCTGGCCTTTGTGCGCGCCGACCGCATGGCCCGCGCGCGCGGCCTGCGCGTGGAGTCCATCGCCATGCGCGATACCGACCTGGACCTGCATTCGCTGCTGGTCGTTCCCGCAGACAGCCCCATCCAGAGCGTGCAGGACCTGCGCGGCAAGACCGTGGGCTTCGGTGCCGTGGATTCGCCCCAGGCCACGCTGATCCCGCTGGACCATCTGCGCCAGCAAGGGCTGGTGGCCGGGCGCGACTACACGGCACGCCGCTTTGACGTGCTGGGCGGCAAGCATGGCGACCACATCGGCGGCGAGCGCCTGGCCGCCGCCGCCATGGTGGCCGGCGAGATACAGGCTTCATGGATGGTGGGCAAGAACTACCTGGCCTTTGCGCGCGAAGGCACGCTGCCGGCCGGCGGCACGCGCGTGCTGGCCACCTCGGGCGCCTTCGACCACTGCAACATGACGGCCGGCCCGCACATCGATGCCGGGCGTGCCGCCGCCTTCCGCGACATCCTGCTGGCCATGTCCTGGGACGACGCGGCAGTGCGCCCGCTGCTGGAGCTGGAAGGCCTGAAGGTCTGGCACCCGGGCCGCGGCACGGGCTACGGCCTGCTGGAGCGCGCGGTGACGGACGAGGCCTTCTACGACGCCGAAGGCCGCATCACCGTGCAGGACTACCGTTACTGATACGCGCCATGGCCATGCCTGATTCCGACAGCGGCGCCCTGCCCGCCTCCACCCTGCCTGTCATCGACCTGCAGGGCCTGGGCTTCGATGCCGGCGCCCATCTGCTGGTCAAGCACGCGCTGGCCGCCCTGCCCGTGGGCGGGCAGCTGCGCGTGACCGGCAGCGCGCCGGGCTGGCAGGCCCAGCTGTCGGGCTGGTGCAGCGACCAGGGCCATGGCCTGCGCTGGGAGGATGGCGTGGATGCAGCACAGGCCATGGCCATCGTGGCGCGCGGCGGCGCCCAGGCCGGGCGCTGGCGCGGCGCGGCGCAGACGGGCCGCAGCGATGCGCGCTCGGGCGACGGTGCCGTGGCCGCGCAGGCCCAGCCTTTCTGGGGCCTGGCCGCGCGTGGCGCGCAGGTGGAAGCCGGGGCGCCGGCCTTCCATTTCCGGCTCAGCGACAAGCTGCAGGTCTGGACCGACAGCGCCTCCGACCTCTACGCCCAGGCCGTGGCCGCGCAGTGGAATGCCGACACCGACATCGACTGGAACGACGCACCCGAGCTGCCCGCGCCGGTGGAGGACGCCATCGTCCAGCTCATGACCTACATGGTCGAGAACGAGAATGCGGCCCTGCTGGTGCCTGCGCGCTTCCTCGGCCAGCTGCACCCGCACTACCGCGAACTGCAGGCTGCGCTGGCCATCCAGGTGGCCGACGAGGCGCGGCACATCGATGTCTTCACGCGCCGCATCCGCCGCCACGGCCGCGAGCCCGCGCTGTCCACGGCGGGTGGCCAGGCCTCGCTCAAGAGCCTGCTGGACGAGACGGATTTTTCCGTGGCGGGTTTCCTGCTGTCGGTGCTGGGCGAAGGCACTTTCGTGCACCTGCTGCAGTTCCTGCAGACCGAGGCGCCCGACCCCCTCACACGCCAGATCTGCCGCCTGGCCGCGCGCGACGAGGCGCGCCATGTGGCCCTGGGCATGTCCCACCTGCTGTACCGCCTGCAGCACGAGCCCGGCTTCCAGCACCAGCTGGCCCAGGCCGTGGAGCAGCGCTTCGACAACCTGGCCGGCACCTCGGGGCTGAACGAGGAAGTCTTCGACGCCCTGATCCTCATCGCGGCCGGCACCCTCACTCCCGAGGCCCTGGCCCGTGGCGCCGCCCGCGTGCAGCAGCTCATGCGCGACATGGCAGACGGCCGGTTTTCCAAGCTGCTGCGGCTGGGGTTCGAGCGCGGGCATGCGGAGCGGCTGGCTTCGCTGCATACGCGCAATTTCATGTAGGCACGAGAAACGGACCCGGTGCGCGGTGCCCGGTGGCCATAGGACCGGCGCCGGTCAATCCACGATCAATTTGCTGTTGTTCAGCAGCTGCGTGATGATCTGCTGATCCGTGGCGGCACCCGAATACAGCGTCTGCAGATTCACGCCTTCCAGGATGATCTGCTGGGTCTCGGCCGATGCCGAATAGCTTGCACCCGCCGCATGGGAGTCCGCACCGAAGCCGCCCGTGTGGCTGACATGGACCCAGGTATCACCTCCCGTGATCTCGAAGTGCAGGTAGTCGGCCAGGTTGCCTGCGGCATTGCCGGGGCCTGCGGATTCACCCTGCAGCAGGTCGCGCAGGTCCAGTACATCACCGCCTGCGCCGTTGGCTCCCGCGGCCGCCGTGGCGAAGTTCTGGATTCGGTCCAAGGCCGGTGTTCCCGCCGCCCCCTGGTCTCCCAGCGACCAGGCAAAGACATCCACGAAGTTCTCGCCCGCATCACCGCCGCTCATCAGATCGTTGCCGGGGCCACCGGCCAGCAGGTCCGTGCCCGATCCCGCGTTGAGGGTGTCGTTGCCGCTGCCGCCGATCAGCACATCGGAGCCCGAGTCCGCCGACAGGTTGTCGTCGCCAGCGCCCCCGAAAACGATGTTGTTTCCGCTGCCGGCGTTGATGGTGTTGGCGCCGTTGCCACCGGTGATGTATTCGCTGGCCGAGTTGCCCGTATGGTTGCCGCTCTCGGTCGTGGTGATATCCACGGTCGTATATGAGGCCTTGAGCGTGACCACGGTGGATGTCGATGCCGTGAAGCCGCCGCTCACCTCCGTCGCCGTGACCTGGACCGTGAGATTGGTGGCGTTCGTGGTGTAGCTGCCAGGCAGATTCAGGATGAGATTGGGCAGGTCGGCTTCGGTGAACTGCCAGACACCACCACCCAGGTTCGTGCCCGCATTGAAGGACAGATTGGTGGGCAGTCCACTGATCCTGATCGACAGGGTTTCCGAGCCATCCGTATCCACCAGCTTCGTGGTTATCGGAAACCTGACGCTGGTCCCGCCTGTGCCTTGTGCGATGGCCAGCAGGGACTTCAGGACAACGACCGAAGAAGCGCTGGCCGCTCCAACCGACAGATTGACCGTGCCGATACTGGTACCGCCGCGCCCATCGGTGACGTCGTAGAGAAAGCTGGCCGGTCCTTCGTAGCCTGCCGCGGGCGTGAACAGCACCCCGCCCGCCTGCGATGCAAGGCTGCCATTGATCGGCGAATGAGCCAAGGTGATGGTCAGGCTGTCGCCGTCGGCATCCGTGTCATTGGCCAGCAACGTGGCAAAGCTGATGCTCCGCGGGATGTCCGTGGCAACCATCCATTGATCTGCCACGGCAACCGGTGCATCGTTCACGGGAGTGACCGTGATGGAAACGGTGACGATGTTTCCCATGGCCAGCCCATCGCTGGCACGGTAGGCAAAGCTGTCGGAAACCGTCTCGCTGCCGTTGTGGATATAGGTGAAGGTGCCATTGCCGCTCAGCGTCAGGGACCCGTTCGCCGGACCCGTCACCAGCACCGCGACGAGCGGATTGCCGTCAGGGTCCGTGTCGTTGGCCAGCACGCTGGTTGCACCGCTGGCAAGGACCGTGGCCACAGCGCCCTCGGCCACCACTATCGCATCGGAGACAGACACTGGCGGTTGATTGCCGGAGGGCGCAGCAGCAACCGTCACCGACACGCTGGCCGTGGCAAAGCCGCCCCTGCCGTCGCCAATGGTGTAGGTGAAGCTGTCGCTGCCGGTGAAGTTGGCGTTCGGCGTGTAGACCGGATTGCCCGTGACGGCATCCACGACCACGGAACCGTGGGTGCCCTGGGTGATGCCGGAAACGGTCAGGCTGTCCCCATCCGCATCGCTGTCGTTCCCGCGCACGGCGATGGTGACGGATGTATCGGCATCGGTGGTGGCCGTATCGTTGCCGGCCACGGGCACCCGGTTCACGAAAACACTCAGCGTGCTGGACGCGCCGGTCTGCACGGTGTAGCCGATGCCCAGCGGATGGCCGCCGCTGTAGTTCGCATCCGCCTGGAAAGTGAAGCTGCCGTCTGCCTGCAGCGCGAAGGTCCCGCGCCCCGCCACGTTCCGGGAGCTGCCGGCCGCCACGGTCTGGCCTTCATAGGTGAAGCTGGCGACCACGAGCGCCCCATCGGCATCGGAATCGTTGGACAGCACATTGCCCGTGCGCTGCCCGGCCGTGTCCACCTGCACGCTGTCGGGCGCAAGCACGCTGGCGTGGCTGCCGTGCGCGGCGGCCGCCGCGTTGGCGCACAGCTGCGCCACGTCCACCCAGCAGGAGCCGCCCGCCTCCAGCGTGGCGCCGACCGCGCAGGCGCTGCCGGGACGCGCGGCCGTCGTGGGAATCGTGCCCGGCACGCCCAGCGGAAAGCAGGTGTTCCAAACAGGGTCCGTGATGCCGGTGATTTTCAGCCGCACCGAGGTCTGGTTGCGATAAACCACAGGCAGGAATCCCTGCGGTGCGCCATCGGCACCCAGCGCTGTCGTCTGCACGGGAACGGTGAGCGTCTCGCCCGCGGCCTGGTTGAAGGCTTCCTGCAATTCCTGAATCTGGGCCTGCACCCGCTCGCCCCAGACCGCCGTGGCTGCGGTCATGACAACAGCACCGCCCATGGCCCAGGCACGCAGGCCGACCAGGGAGATCCGCCCTTTTTGCACACCCCGCACAAGGCAGGCCCCCAAGGCCAACGCCAGCAGCGCAAGAGCGCCAGGGTGGTCCACAGGAATCGCCGCCGGCGCCACGGCTGCCAGCGGTGCCGCAGTGATGCTCTGGGCCTGGGCTGCCGGCACGGCACAGGCCACGGCCAAGGCGCCCAACGCCTGTGCGAGCCCCGTGCCACGGGCAAGGAATTGGAAAAGTTGCAGCATGGGTCTGGCCTGGAAGAAAAGATCCGAAGATCCGAACAGACGGGGAGCGGTCCCCGCCACTGCCTTCAGGCAGGCCACAAATGACTGCGCTGCTGACAATTTCTTACTTTAGACGACGACCTGCGCAGCGCATATCCCTGAAAGCAGGTAATTGGCCAGCGGGCACCGGCTCTGGCAAGGGCCGCTCGAAGGCCGCACGACCCCTCCAATGCGCCCAGCTCGTCCGACCGCCCGCCCTTGCCTGGCAGGTACCGGCCCAGATCCACCCCGCCCACATGCGGGCCGCATATCACTCGACTTGTGACAACCCTAGAAAACCCAGGGATTTTCTCGCGGGCCTTTGTGATTTTTCCCATCAGAAAAACCGAGCCGCATCAGCGAATTAAGTCAATGGAGCCGGAGAAAGTTTCGCAAAAAGACAAACGCCTGCGCAATCTGACAAGAGAAAGCTTTTCCAAATGTAAACAATTGTTTATTCAGCCTGTAAGATTCCTCCAGTCAATCAGTGTTTCCCATGGGACAGGCCTGCGCCACCCCACAGATGCATTCATCATGAAAATGCATCAATCGAGCAGGATCATTGATTTTTTCATGCAAGAATTCTTACTCAATCCATCTTTTGACGCACAACATCCACGGCCACCCAGATGAGAGCGCATCCAGATTGTGGAGAATAATATCCGACCATCACCAGCGTACTGATCAGGGAAACAATAAAATCAGCCGGGCCGAGCAATTGCTGCAGGCCTGCAAATGGCCGGAGCCGCCGATATATCCATCATTGGTACTCAGGCATATTCAGGAAGCGCAGGCGATTTTCGAATTGCACCGCATGCCTGACCGCGCGGTGTCGTCGCGCATCGCAGCGGCCTTCATCCATTGCCAGCTGGGTGAGGAGCGCAATGCCATTTCACTGGCCACGGCGGCCATGGCCAATCCCGCGCTGCTGCCGCCCGAGGCCCTGGTGCGCGCCACCTATGTGCTGGCGCTGGCGCATGGCCGGCTGGGCGAGCTCGATACCGCCCTGCAATTGATCGAAGGCAAGGACCATGATTTTGCGCAAATGGCGCCCGGAGACAGCCCCTGGCTCCCCGCCCTGATCACCTGGGCCCGGGCGCAAATCCTCTGGAAGGTCTTTCTTTATAAAAACCACCAGGACCTGTGGTGCGGGCCGCCGCCCGATTCAGGCCTGGTCCAGCTGGGTGCCGCTGCGCCCGACAGCGTTGCCTTGCAGGACCTGCTGGGGAATGTGGGCCGGCAGCTGCCAGCGGGCCTGGCCTGGCCGTACAGCGAGCTGCTGCGGCTGTCGCTCAAGGGGCTGGAGTCGGGCCGGCGCGAGGCTGCCGCCGTGGTCCGCGCCATTGAGCGCATCGGCATCCACTACCAGGCCAAGAACCCGCCCATTGCAGGCTGGGCCTGGCTCAGCAGTGCGCTGGTGCATTGCAGCAAGCGCCAGTACGGACAGGCGCTGCAGGCCGCCGTACTGGCCAAGTCCACGGCGCAGACCTACCAGTTGGAGGGCCTGCACCGCAATGCGCTGGTCTATGAGTACCACATACAGGAAACGCAGGGCGATTTCGCGGGCGCACTGTCCACGCTGAAGGCGCTGAACATCATGCGACTCAAGAGCATGGCCATCAGTCCTTATCTGGAGAAATCACGATTCACGGCCATGGACGAGGCGCGGTTGCATGACCTGGAACCTGCCTATGTGAAACGCGCCCTTCAATACATAGAAGACAACCTGGACAAGAAACTGCTGGTGCAGTCCATTGCCGACCATTGCCGCGTCAGCCGCCGCACGCTGGAAGTTTCATTTCGCCATAGCCGATCATGCAGCATTGGTGAATATATAAGACAAAGCCGTATCCACCTGGCTGCGGAATCCTTGCTGACCACGGATCAAAGCATAGGACAGATTTCCTCCCGGCTTGGATATTCCTCCCTCTCCACATTTTCCAGGGATTTTTCCGGCCATTATGGGATACCGCCATCGGCCTGGGTTCGGCACCACCGGCTGACGTGATTTGAAAAATCCTGGAATGCATATGACGGGCGTGTATTCAGGCCCTACCGATCACCCGAAGCAACACGCAAAGTAGGACGCAAAGGAAGACGCATGAAATATCTGAAGAATATGAAAACGGGCTCCATGCTGGGTCTGGGTTTCTCGGTTCTCATCCTCATCGCGCTGTCGATTGCGCTGCTGGGCCGAGCGCGGCTGATCCAGGCCTCGGACGATGTCTCCTACCTGGCCGACACGCGCATCACCAGCCTGCTCAGGCTGGTGGAGGTCAAGAGCTCGGTGGAGTTCATCTTCCGCGGCGTGCGCAGTCTGGCGCTGATCGAAGACCCTGCGGAAAAGGCCCTGGCCAAGGCCACGCTGGACACGCAGCGCCAGAAGATAGGCCAGCTCATGGAGCAGTTCCGCGAGGGACTGACCACGCCGCAGGGCATCGCCCTGTACGACCGCATGAGGAATGCGCGCACCGCCTACCTGCCGCTGCTGGACCAGTTCATGGCCGCGGCCATGCGGCATGACCTGCCCACTGTCTCGGCCATGCTGGGCAGCAGCGGAGAGTTCCGCAGGCAGCAGGACGCGTTCTTTGCCGCCATCAACGACATGCTGGCCCACCAGCAGGTGCGTGCCACGGAAACGGCCCAGGCCACCGAAGGCAAATCGCTGGCCGCCGGCCGGCAGATGCTGTCGCTGGCCCTGGCCTCGCTGTTGCTGGGTGCGCTGGTGGCCTGGGCCATCACCCGCCGCATCAAGGGCCTGCTCGGTGGCGAGCCGGCCTACGCGGCCCAGGTCACGCAGGAAGTGGCCAAGGGCAATCTGGCGGTGAACGTGCAGCTGCGCCGGGGCGATACCACCAGCCTGCTGGCCAGCCTGGAGGCCATGCGCGCCAGCCTGGCAGACATCGTCAGCCAGGTGCGCCACAGCAGCGAATCGATTGCCACGGGCGCCAGCCAGATCGCCTCGGGCAACGCCGACCTGAGCGCGCGCACGGAAGAGCAGGCCGCCAACCTGGAGGAAACGGCTGCCTCCATGGAGCAGATGACCGCCACCATTCAGCAGAACGTGGACACGGTGCGCAGTGCCTCGGGCCTGGCCCAGTCGGCCAGCGCCACGGCCGTGCACGGCGGCGAGGTGGTGCATGGCGTGGTCAGCACCATGGAGGACATCACGCACAGCTCGCGCAAGATCGAGGAAATCATCGGCGTGATCGACGCCATTGCGTTCCAGACCAACATCCTCGCGCTCAACGCCGCCGTGGAGGCCGCGCGTGCCGGGGAACAGGGCAAGGGCTTTGCGGTGGTTGCCTCGGAGGTGCGCTCCCTGGCCCAGCGCTGCGCCAACGCGGCCAAGGAGATCAAGGGCCTGATCAGCGAGAGCGTGGGCAAGGTCGCCGCCGGCTCCCGCCAGGTGGCCGAGGCCGGCAACACCATGAACGACATCGTCACCCAGACGCACCGCGTGGCCGAACTGATCTCCGACATCGGTGCCGCCACGCAGGAGCAGTCCCAGGGCGTGACCCAGGTCAGCGACGCCGTGCAGCAGCTCGACCAGGTGACGCAGCAAAACGCCTCCCTGGTGGAAGAGTCTGCCGCTGCCGCCGACAGCCTGAACAAGCAGGCGGCGCAGTTGGTGCAGCTGGTCAGCGTGTTCCGCCTGGATGAAAGGGAGGCCCGGGCACAGGCCGTGTCCGCGCCGGTGGCAGCGGTCGGGCTGGCGCGCGCACAGACCGCCAGGCCGTCTCCAGCGCTGGCCCCCGCCGCGCCCCGTACCAAGCCCCTGCGTGCGGCAGCGGCGGCGGCCTCCAGCGCGCCTGTGGCGCTGCCTGCCAAGGCGGCAACACCCCGCCGCGCCACGGCGGCCGGAATGGCCGAAGTGGCCGAGGCCGATGAGTGGGAGCAGTTCTAGAACAGGCTCAGCGCATCACCAGGCCGCCATCGACGAACAGTACCTGTCCCGTCATGAAGCCGCTCAGTTCCGAGGCCAGGAACAGCACGGGCCCTGCCACGTCTTCGGGGCTTGCCAGGCGGCGCAGCGGCGTGGCGGCCATCAGCGATTCGCGGAAGGACTCGCGCGTGTCCTGCGTGCCCTGCGTGGGATAGACCAGCCCCGGCGCCACGCAGTTGACACGTATGCCCACGGGCCCCAGCTCGCTGGCCAGGTTGCGGCTGAAGGCCACCAGCGAGGCCTTGGCCGTGGTGTAGTCGTGGTAGGGCACGACGGGGTGCTCCACCAGGTTGCTGGCAATGTTGACGATGCTGCCCCGCGCACGCTGGCGCATCTGCGGCAGCACCGCGCGGCAGACGTTGAAGGCCGCGCCCACGGCACCGTCGTACTGGGCCTGGTAGTCGCTCCATTGCAGGTCGTCGAAGAGGCGGCGGCGCTCGGGGTCGAAGGCGTAGGGTTTGAAGGCGTTGTTGACCACGATGTCGATGGCGCCCGCCTCGCGCGCAATGGCCTCGGTCATGGCCTGGACGGCGGGCTGCGAGCCCACATCGGCCTTGATGGCCCAGGCATCGCCTCCGGCCTGCTTGCCCGCAGCCTGGCAGGCCGCCACGGTCTGCGCGGCGGCAGCATCGTTGGACAGGTGGTTGACCGCCACGAGGGCGCCCTCGCGGGCGAAGGCGATGGCAATGGCCGCGCCTATGCCGCGGCCGGCGCCGGTGACCAGCACCACCTTGCCTTGCAGGCCCAGGGAAGACGGCTGTGCCATCTCAGGCCCCGGGCAGCAGGCTGGTGTCCACCACGTCGGACACCTTGATCTGCCTTTGCACCATGCCCAGCGCGCGGTAGGCGTCGGCGCCCTTTTGCAGGGCGGCCAGGTCGAAGCTGCCCAGCGGCTTGCCGGCCTGCAGCGGCTGCGAAGACGCGTTGCGCAGGCGGATCACGTCCAGGTTGATATCGCGCTGGGTGCCGTCGATGGCGTGCTTGCCGGCCAGCGTGGCGGCTTCCTCGGGGTTGGCCATCATCCAGGCGGCGCTGTCGCGGTAGCCCTTGAGGAAGGCGCGCAGCAGGTCCTTCTTGTCGCGCAGCGTGTCCTCGCGCACCACGAACATGTCGCTGGAGATGTTGAGGTGGTCGCGCACCTGCATCACATCGACCTCGCCAATGCCTTTGCGCAGGCCCACGGCCAGGCCGGTGTCGGTGGCGGCCGTGGCATCGACCTGGCCCTGCATCAGCGGCGCGAAGTTGAGCAGGCCGGTGACGACGATGGTCACGTCCGACTCCTTGAGGCCGGCCTGGTGCAGCATCACCAGCAGGTTCTGGCGCGTGCCGCTGGACAGGCTGTAGACGCCGATCTTCTTGCCCTTGAGGTCCGCCGGCTTGCGGATGCCCGCCGACTTGAGCGAGACCACGTTGAACACGTTCTGCGGGTAGATGTCGTAGATGGCGACCAGCTTCTCGCCCTTGTCCAGCGCCATAAAGAAGGAGCCGGGGTCGGTGAAGGCCACATCGGCCTGGCCGCTGAGCATGTTGCGTATGGCGTCGCCGCCGCCCGCGCCGGGCAGGTAGGCCAGCTCCACGCCCTGGGCCTTGAAGAAGCCCTTGTCGGGCTCGGCCAGGATGTTGGTGATCTCACTGATGGGCTTGCTCCAGCCCGCCAGGCGGATCTTGCCTTGCACAGGAGCGGCCAGGCAATTGCCGGCCAGCGCCAGGCCGGCAAAACCGGCAGAGGCGCCCAGCAGGCTGCGGCGGGTGAGGAAGGGGGATTGCGGTGTGTGCATGGCGCTTGGGGAAAAGGTTGCGGAAGTGTTCAGGGTGGTCAGGCGGCGCGCGAGCGCAGCAGCCGGCGTTCCAGCACCAGGCAGGCCTGGTACAGCAGCAGGCCCATGGCGGCGATCAGCACCAGGGCCGCAAACATGAGGGTGGTGTCCATCATTCCCTGGGCGGCAATGACCACGGCGCCCAGGCCGCGGCTGGCGCCCATGAATTCGGCCACCACGGCGCCGACCAGTGCCAGCACCACGGCCACGCGCAGGCCCGCAAGAATGGCGGGCAGGCCCGTGGGCAGCTTCAGGCGCAGCAGCGTCTGCAGCCGCGTGGCGCCCAGCATGCGAAACAGCTGCAGCCGCTGGGCATCGACCTGGCGCAGGCCGGTCAAGGTGTTTTCCATCAGCGGGAAAAAGCAGATCAGCGCCGTGATCAGCACCGTGGGCAGCATGCCGAAGCCGAACCACAGCACGAACAGCGGCGCCAGCGCCAGCTTGGGCACGACCTGGCTGACCACCACGTAGGGCTTGAGCACACGCTCGAGCAGCTCGGATTCAGCCAGGGCCATGCCCGCCAGCAGGCCGATCGCGCTGCCGGCCGCCAGCCCCAGCAGCAGGGCCTGGAGCGTCGCCCAGATGTGCGGCCAGAAATAGCCCGTGGCCAGCCCCGTCCACAGCGATGCCGCAATGGCCGAGGGCGCCGGCAGCACCAGGGCGGACAGACCCCATTGCCGCACCAGCAGCTCCCACAGGCCCAGCAGGACCAGCGCCAGCGCGGCGGCCAGCAGGCGGGCATGGAACAAGGACACCGTCATGCCGCCGTCCTGTCCAGGGCTGCGCGCACGCGGGCGCAGTGTTCGTTGAACGCCGGCCCGTGGCGCATGGCCTGGGTGCGCGGCGCGGGCAGATCGACCGCCATATCGGCCACGATGCGCCCGCCGTGCATGAGGGCGATGCGGTCGCCCAGGTAGACGGCCTCGTTGATGTCATGGGTGACGAAGAGCACCGTGGTGCCGCGCTCGCGGCAGGTGCGCAGCAGGTCGTCCTGCAGCTCGGCGCGCGTGATGGCGTCCAGCGCGGCAAAGGGCTCGTCCAGCAGCAGCAGCGGCGGATCGAGGACCAGCGCCCGTGCCAGCGCCACGCGGCTTTGCTGCCCGCCCGAGAGATGGCGCGGATGGCGCTGCGCATGGCTGGCCAGGCCCAGCTGCTGCAGCAGCGCCAGGGCGCGTTGTTCGTCCTGCGGCGCGGGTCGCCTTTGCAGCGACACGGGCAGCAGCACATTGCCCAGCGCCGTATGCCACTCCAGCAGCGTGGGCGCCTGGAACATGAAGCCCAGCTGCGGGCCGGGCTCGGCCAGCTCGGCGCCACGCAGGAGAATGCGGCCCGACTGCGGCCTGAGCAGCCCCGCCGCCAGCTTCAGCAAGGTGGTCTTGCCGCAGCCGCTGCGGCCCAGCAGGCAGTGGACCTCACCGGCCTGCACGCGCCAGTCCACGCCGTCCACCACGGGCGGGCGGCCCGGGTAGGTGAACACCACCTGTTCGATATCGAGAAACGCCATGCCGTCAGCCCCGTCTGTGATGCCCGTCATGCCCGTCGTGCCGGTGTGCATGGATGTCAATCCGCATACGGGGCGAACGGCTGCGCCGCCGCCTCGGCAGATTGCTCTATCTCGGTCATGCGCACCAGGTCCAGCAGGTTGAAGCGGCCGTCATGGTGCCAGCCGGCCTCGGGCATGCTCATGGAGCCGATGGCGCTGATGCGCGTGACGCCGGCCGCGCCCAGCAGGCCGGCCAGCCGGTACAGCTGCTCGGGCGAGGCGGCAATGCCGGCCGTCTGCAGGTAGTCGCGCTGCGCGGCCACCACGGGCACGGCGTCATCCAGGCGGTCCACGCCCACCACGGCAATCGTGCGGTACAGGGCCGTGGGCGCCAGCGGCTGCAGGCTGTCGCTGTACGCCACGCTCCAGGGCGCGTCCACCGGACCCAGCAGTTGCTGTTCGTCACCTGACCATTCCACGGCCTGCTGCCAGCGGGCCACGGCGGCGCCCTCCTCCAGCTCCAACGGCCGGCGCGCAAAGCGCCGCTGCAGGTTGGCCAGTTCGGCCGCCAGGTAGTCGGCAAAGGCACGCGCAGAGACTGGGGCGCCGCGCTCCACGTAGAAGACATGGGGCGAGTAGCAGCCCTGCTGGTCATAGCGCATCACGTCCCAGGCCGCCAGCCGCGCCACGGCGGGCGCCTTGAGCGTGTCCAGCGCATGGGCGCCCACCATGCCGAAGCCCAGCTTGTGGCCGTGCGGCAGAAAGCGCGTGGTCACGGGCAGGCGCTGGCGCAGCGCCTGCAGCGTCTGGTTGCCGCCGTAGGCGAGCACGGTGTCGGCCTCGGCATGGAGCGCGGCGGCGGCATCTCCATTCGCGCCCTCCGCCCCATCCACGCCCCCCGCACCGCTCCACCACACCACGGCCAGGCAATCGGCCAGCGGCGGATGCACCTCGGCCAGCAGCCGTGCGAACCAGCCCGCGAACAGCGGCTCGGCGCTGGCCAGCTTGCCAATGGCGGGCGCCTTGACCAGCAGGCCGCAGACCAGGCTCCACAGGGACAGCGCAGGCACATTGCCGGCCCAGCTGTGCATCAGCAGGTCGGGCCCGAAGGCGCGCACCGCGCCGCCCTTGGGCGCGGGCTGGAAGCCGTCGAGCACTGCCGGGTTGGCAAAGTCCTCGGCCACGAAGCGCCGCAGCTGCGCGGCGCGAAAGGTCTTGAAGAAGCCCGTCAGCCCCAGGCGCACCATGTCGGCGTCATAGCCGCTGACCACGGGCAGCCAGGTCTCGGCCTGGCGCCGATAGGGATCGCTGCGGTCCAGCAGGCGGGCGATGGCGCGGTCGATGGCGTCGATGATCTCGGCCACGGGCATGGCCCTGAGGTGGCGGTCGGCGGCACGGCGCACATGGGCTGCCAGCGCATGCATCTGCGGGCCGGTCAGCAGGGGCACGGAGACTTCCAGCCGCACGCCACCGCGTTCGAAGGGCAGCACATGCCACTGCACCTTGTCCTCGCGCAAACCAGGCAGTTCGGGCAGGTAGCCGGCCGTGATCCGCTCGATGGTCATGCAGCAGCGGCCTTCACGAATTCATCGACCGCCAGCGAGCAGCCCTTGGCCGCTGCGCCCTCGGCACGCCCCAGCAACAGGAAACCGCTGTTCTCGCCATGGCCGGCCCACAGGCCCACGTCCTCGGTGAGGATGGTGGTGACCGCGTTGTAGTTGGCCAGGTCGCAGTGCACGAGAATGCCGCGCTCGCCGGGCGCCACGCTGCGGCCGGTGACGGGCTCGACCAGGCGCGAGCGTATCCAGTGCGGCCCCGACTTGACCGAGGGCAGCGTGTCATTGCCGTCGTCATAGAACTGCGTGCTCAACTCGGTCATGCCGTACATGTTGATGCAGTGGCTGCGCGGCACGCCCAGCAGCCGGGACAGGTCGGCGTAGAAATCCTCCAGCGGCAGCTCGCGCGACTGGCCCTTGTAGCCGCCCGTGTCCAGGATGCGGCTGCCCGGCGGCAGACGGAAGCTGCGGCCCTGCTCGCGCAGTGCGTCCATCACATGCACCAGGCTGAAGCTGGCGCCCAGCAGCGCATAGGGGCGGCCGCTGCGCTCGGACTCCTCCAGCACGGCGCACAGGCCGGGCATGTCCAGGCCGTCGGGGGTGAGGAAGTAGCGGCTGTCGGGAGTGCCGAATTCCGTCTTGGCCAGCGCCAGGTAGTGGGCCAGCGAAGAGTTGGGCATGGCCTGCTCGTCGGGAAAGAGAATGCCCATGGGCAGGCGCTCGTGCCCGGCCATGAAGCGCTGCGCGAAGTTGCGCGTCATCGACGCATCGTAGACATCGAGCGCTGGATGGAAGTGGCGCCCGCGCGAAGACAGTCCCTTGGCCTGGCCCGTGGTGCCGCTGGTCATGAACACGCGCTCCCCGGGCGAGGCCGGCTCGCTGCGCAGCTCCATGGCCTTGAACGCATCGATGGGCACGGCGGGAATGTCGCTCCAGGTCTTCACATTGCGCAGCGTGGCGCCGCGCCGCTGGCAGAAGCTGCGAAACGGCGCATTCGATTCGTATTGGTAGGCGAACAGCCGCAGGGCCAGTGCATCGAACTGCTCGTCGGTGCAGCCGTCCATGGCGATGAATGCAAGCAGGTCTGCGACCAGAGAAGCCGCCTGGGGCCGGGCCTTGTCCATGGAATTCCTTCGAGAGCTGGGACGTGATGCTCCGAAGGCGCCCCGCCCGTGGCGCATGGGCGGCCACGCAGGGGTGCAAGCTCTTCTTCCGCCGGAATGACCCGGTTCAAGTTCTCGGGTGTGGATCTCAGCACTGGCGTGCACCCCGGAGCGGAGGGCTATCTTACAGCAGGGTCGCCAACGCCGCAGGCCCGGGGCCATCGCCCTGCAAGACTGCGTCAGCCCAGTGCCGTCAGCCGCCGCATCACCCATTCCACGGGCCCCTGCGCCACCTTCTTGCTCCAGGCCCAGGCGGCCAGGCTGGCGATGATCACGTACAGCGCGGCGGCCACGGCCACTTCGCGCAGGCTGCGCGATCCGTCCAGCGCGCCCATGGCCTCCAGCAGCCCCATGCCGATGAGGATGTGTGCCAGGTACAGGGTCAGCGTCATGCGCCCGGCCGGCAGCAGGCCGCGCCACGGTCCACCGGGCCAGCAGTCGGCCAGCCGCAGGCAGGCGCCGATGGCAATGCTGGCGCAGCCCAGGCCCATCAGCAGGTAGGCCGGGCCGGGCGGCATGGGGCCGGTGGCCAGCCAGGGAGCCCATTCACTCTGTGCCGCAAGTGCCGGGACGGCGCAGGCCAATCCCACCATCACGCCACCCGCAGCCACCAAGGTCCATTGCACGCGCGGCTCGGCCAGCGGCAGGCGTGCCAGCAGCATGCCGCAGAGGAAGAACGCAAACCAGGGCAGCACCGGATGGAAGCCGTTGAACAGCAGGTTGCGCGCAAAGCCGGCCGGCTCCCACAGGTCCTGGTAGGACAGGCTCGCCCAGTCCCAGCCCTGGCTGTAGTCCAGCTGCAGCAAGGCCCAGGCGGACAGCATGGCCACGGCCGCCATGCCGGCCAGCAGCGCCCTTGCGCCGGCCTGCAGCCAGGCGATGGCCAGCACGAAGTAGACCGCGTAGTAGTGAATGATGTCGGCCGGAAAGATCAGCAGGTTCATGCCACCGGCCACCAGCAGGAACAGCGCGCGGCGCAGCGTCCAGAGGCGCGCCGTGGCCGGCTCCAGCGAGCGCGTGGCCAGCACCAGGCCCAGTCCCGCCAGCACCACGAAGGTGGCCGAGGCCTTGCCCTCCAGAAAATGGAAGAACGACAGCAGCCAGCCCGGCTCCTGCAGCGCGGGATGCATGGCCTGCTTGAAGTTGACGAACACCATGCCTGCCAGCGCCAGATAGCGCGCCAGGTCCAGCCCCGCCAGGCGGGCGCCCCTGCCGGTGGCGTGCCTCATGTCGCGTCCCCCCGCGCCTCGCCTCCAAGAAGGCAGGCCAGCAAGGCGGGATGCAGCACATCGACCCCTTCATCCGCCCCCGCGTCTTCTTGCGGCGTCACCGCCAGCGCAAAGCGCAGCGCATCGCTTTCCACGGCATCCAGCAGCAGTTGCGCGGCCAGGCGCACGGGCACGGCGGGCCGCAAGAGGCCCTGCTGCGCCCCGCGCTCCATGAAGCCTGCCAGGCCGTCGAGCATGCGCCTGCGGTTGGCCTCGAAGGCCGGCGCCAGCCCGGGCGAACGCGCGATCTCGGACAGGCATTCGGCGCTGAGCACGGCCCATTCCCGCTGGCGGCACAGCGCCTGGTAGGCGGCCAGGAATTGCGCCACCACCGGCAGCGAAGGGGCTGCGGCCCGCTCCAGCGCCTGCAGCAAGGGCAGCAGCTCGGTCTGCTCCTGCGTGGCGACCTCGGCAATCAAGGCCTCCTTGCCGTCGAAGTGGTTGTACAGATTGCCCAGGCTCACCGAGGCGGCCTGCGCAATGTCGCGCATGCTGGTGCAGTGAAAGCCGCGCTCCACGAAGCACTGCAGGGCCGCCTGCACGATGAGGGCCCTGCGCTCGCTGATGTCTTCCTTCTTTTTCATGCCCCGAATGATGAACGAACGTTCATTCATAGTCAACACCGGGGCACGAAGTCACAGCGGCGGCATGGGGCCCACGCCGGAAGGAACGGCCTCCTCGTTGGGCCTGCAGGGCTGACGCAGCATGCGCCGGCAGTCCGGCAGCTGCCGCTCATGGGCATAGGCGATGTGGCCCAGCACGATCTTCGAGGGCCGGCTGCGGTCCAGCCAGACGGTGTTGGTCGAAGGCGTGGACAGATGGTCGAAGGCCCAGTACCCGGTCTGCGAAGGCGTGTCCAGGGTCACGCGCAGGCTGGAGCCCGCGCGGAACACATGGGCGAATTTCTGGATTTCCACGCGCATCAGCGTGGGCTCGCCGGGGCGCAGCGGGCGCACGGCGGCCTCGGTGAAATCGCCCCAGGGCCGCAAGGCGGTGGAGCGCTGGCCGTCCAGCGCGCGCATGGAGGCACGCAGCCAGCCGCGCTGCACGAACATCTCCTGGCCGTCGGGACGCACCTCCGAGACGGTGACCTGCACATCGGTATCGCCGGCCGTGGCGCTGAGCCACAGGTCCAGCGAGGCCTCGCCATAAAAGCTCAGCGCGCGCGGCAGCGGGGCCGTGGTAAAGCGCAGCAGGCCCTGCCCGGCGGGGCTGGCCATCCATTGGCCCGCGCCGGACTCGGTGTCCGCGTCGGGATGGTTGGCATCGGCGCCCGGCAGCGGGTAGCGGTAGCTGGCCGATTGGCGCTCGGCCTGCGGGGGCGCATCGCCCAGCCCGCCGCCCGGCTGCAGCCACAGCGTCATGGGCGTGACGCGCACGGGCAGCCGGTCAAAGCTGGCCACGGCCGAGGGGCGCAGCTGCCCATAGTCGCCCCCACCGTTCATCCACTGCATTTCCTGCGCCAGCAGCACGCGCGGCGTGTGCTCGAAGCCGTTGCTCTCGCCCTTGAGAAAGCGCGCGTAAAAACGCTTCATGGTCTCGCGAATAAAGGGGGCGCTGTCGGTGTGATGGTCGCCGTTGGAGCTGATCAGCCACATCTTGTCCGGGGCGATGCTGTCCTCGTAGTAGCCCATGCGGGTGCCCACCTGCTCGTCCTGCCAGGACTGGGTGCCCAGCGTGGGGATGTCGATGCGGTGCGTGGTGTACATGGCGCTCTTGCGCGCGTAGCGGGCGCCGAAGAAGCGGTCCTCGTCCAGCCAGCGCGCCATGTCCAGGTCGGGGCGCTGGATCTTGCGGATGTTGTCCTCCACGACCTGGGCGCATCCGGTATCGCCGTCCAGCGCCTTGGCGTCCTCGGCGGCCTTGCGCCATATCGCGGGGAACTGCCCCCACCAATTGGCGGGAAAGCCGATGTTCTGGATGCCGCCCGGATAGGCCACGTCGCGGTAGGGATCGGCCACGTTCTTGCCAGGTGCAATCGCCTTGAGGCTGGGCGGACGCTGGGCCGCCACCCACAGCTGGTCGTAGCCCGAGTATGAATAGCCCACCATGCCCACCTTGCCCGTGGACCACGCCTGGCGCGCAGCCCACTCCACCGCGTGCGCCCCGGCCGCGCCCACGGAGGCGTCGGCCCACTGGTTCTCGCCCGTGGAGCAGCCCGTGCCGGGCACGTTCAGGCCCATCACGGCATAGCCTTCCTTGGTCCATTCCTGGGTGGTCTGGTCCGTGACCGAGCCCGATCCGTAGCCGTCGTACTCCATCAGCACGGGAAACGGCCCCGGCCCCTTGGGAAAGACCACCGAATAGCGCATCTTGTTGCCGTCAGGCAGCTGGATGTAGCCCCAGATGCGCGGCCCGGGGTTGGTGCTGCCCGACGAGCCCCCGCCGCAGGCCGCAAGGCCCAGGGCAAGGGTGGCGATGCCGGCCGCGCCGAGCCACGCACGGGAATGGCGAAAAGTCATCATGGATGGTCCTCCTGGTTGCTGATGCAGTCATGCCCGCAAGGGGGCAGGCCGCAATGTAGGACCGTCCGGGCGCATGGCGCACGCGCAGGCTGAAGGGGGGCTGAAGCACGCCTGAAGACAGGCTGAAGGCGAACGCGGCCAATCGCCACGGCCTTAGGCCCCGGACCACGGCAGCCGCGCGCCACACTATGATTCGATTTTCAGTTCCTTGACCCCATGCCCCGCGCCCGCACATCCAAGCCCGCTCCGTCCGAAGAGAACACGGCCCCGTCCGGCGCCACAGCGCCGGGGCCGTCCATCGACGCCTCTTTCCTGCACACCCTGGTCGGCTACAACGCCCGGCGTGCCTCGATGTCCATCATCGAGGTGTTCGTGGAGCGCATGGCCACCCACGATCTCAAGATGGTGGAGTTCTCCGTGCTGTCCCTGGTGTCCCACAACCCCGGCATCACCTCGCGCCAGCTGTGCGCGGCGCTGGACGTGATGCCGCCCAACCTGGTGGGCCTGATCGCCGCGCTGGAGCGGCGCAAGCTCATCGAGCGCCGCCCCCATCCCACAGACCGCCGCGCCGTGGGCGTGCACCTGACGCCGGCCGGCGCCGAACTTACGGCCCAGGCCGAAAGAACGGCGGCCCAGCTGGAGATGGACGCCACCTACCGCCTGACCGATGCCGAGCGCAAAACGCTGATCCAGCTGCTGCAGAAGATCTACAACTGAGCGCGCTCAGTCCGCCTTCTGCGCGGCGGGCCGGTCCAAGCCCAGCAGCCGCACCGCATTGCCCTTGAGGATGCCGGGCATCACCTCGGGCTTGAAGCCGGCTTCCTGGAAATCCTTCATCCAGCGCTCGGGCGTGATCAGGGGATAGTCGCTGCCGAAGAGCACGCGGTCCCTGAGCAGGGTGTTGGCGTACTGCACCAGCTGCCGGGGAAAGTACTTGGGGCTCCAGCCCGACAGATCGATCCAGACATTGGGCTTGTGCAGGGCCACGGACAGGGCCTCGTCCTGCCAGGGAAAGCTGGGGTGGGCCATCACGATCTGCATGTCGGGAAAGTCGATGGCCACGTCGTCCAGGTGCATGGGATTGCTGTAGGCCAGGCGCAGGCCGCCGCCGCAGCGCATGCCGCTGCCAATGCCGCTGTGGCCCGTGTGGAAGATGGCCGGCAGTTGGTACTCGGCCACCACCTCGTAGATCGGCCAGGCCATGCGGTCGTAGGGATGGAAGCCCTGCACCGTGGGGTGGAACTTGAAGCCCCTGACGCCCTCTTCCTCGATCAGCCGCCGCGCCTCGCGCGCACCCATGCGGCCCTTGTGCGGATCGATGCTGGCGAAGGCCACCATCATGTCGCTGTTGGCCCGCGCAGCCTCGGCGATCTCCTCGTTGGGAATGCGGCGCCGGCCCAGCTGCGATTCGCTGTCCACCGTGAACATCACCAGGCCCAGGTTGCGCTCGCGGTAATAGGCCACGGTCTCGGCGATGGTCGGGCGCCGGCCGTTGCCGAAGTACTTGTCGGCGGCGCGGTCGTACTCCTCGCCGTAGTTGTCGAACGGGTTCCAGCAGCTCACCTCGGCGTGCGTGTGGATGTCGATGGCAATGAGTTTTTCGTGGTCCATGTCTGTCTCCTGTGCGGCCTGCTGCCTGCCCCGCAATCAAGGGGAAGTCCCAATAAGAAATTCGCAAAGGCCGCTTGAATTGGTTATTAAATATAACCAAAATCGCGGCCATCAGAAAGCGATGCAGATGCAGGCAACGGCTGCCACGCAACGGATTCGCGCTGAGGCTTCACACCACCTTCCGAGGAGACAGACATGGACAGAAAGATCCACAAGACCCGTTCCCGCGCCTTGCCGGCCGCGCTGGCCGCCGCCCTGCCCGCCCTGCTGCTGTCGGCCTGCGGCGGCTCGAGCGACGGCATCGCGCAGCTGGCCGAGGCCCGCCCCGCCACGCTGCTGTCGTGCACGGACCTGGCCGCGAAAATATCCTTCCCCAACACCCGCATCACCGCCGCCGAGACCGTGGCCGCCGGCACGCTGGCGGTGGCGGGCAAGCCCATTGCCGAGCACTGCCGCGTGACCGGCCGCATGCACGAGCGCGTCAGCACCGTGGATGGCCAGAACTACGCCGTGGGCTTCGAGATGCGCCTGCCGCGCGACTGGAACGGGCGCTTCTTCTACCAGGCCAACGGCGGGCTGGACGGCGTCGTGAGCACGGCCGTGGGCGCGCTGGGCGGCGGGCCGCTGGGCAATGCGCTGCAGATGGGCTTTGCCGTGCTCAGCTCCGATGCCGGGCATGCAGGCAGCCTGGGTCCCTTCTTCGGCCTGGACCCGCAGGCGCGGCTGGACTATGGCTACCAGGCCGTGGGCAAGCTCACGCCCATGGCGCGCAGCGCGCTGCAGACGGCCTATGGCAAGGGGCCTGACCGCTCCTACCTGGGCGGCTGCTCCAACGGCGGGCGCCACGCCATGGTGGCGGCCTCGCGCTATGCCGACCAGTACGACGGCATCATCGCCGGCAACCCCGGCACGCGCCTGCCGCTGGCGGCCATTGCCAACATTGCCGGCGCCCAGGGCTATGCGAAGCTGGCGACCACGCCCTCGGACCTGGGCACGGGCTTCACCCAGGCCGAGCGCCGCCTGGTCAGCCAGGCCGTGCTGGCCCGGTGCGATGCGCTGGACGGGGCCACCGACGGCATGGTGCAGGCCGGCGCAGCCTGCCAGGCGAGCTTCGACCTGTCGCGCGATGTGCCCACCTGCGGCGGTGCGCGCGACGGCAGCTGCCTCAGCGCCGAGCAAAAGAGCACCATTGCCGGCCTGTTCAAGGGCGCCACCACCAGCGGCGGCAGCCGCATCTACAACAGCTTCCCGTATGACGCGGGCCTGGATACGGCCGGCTGGGCCGGCTGGAAATTCTCCAACCCCATCAGCCGCGACTCCGGTGCCGTGGCCTTCATCTGGCAGACGCCGCCGGAAAGCGCCGCCAGCTTCAACGACGCGCAGTTCGCCCTCAACGGCAGCGTGGACAGCATGCTGGCCAAGGTGCAGGCGACCAACGGCACCTTCACGGAAAGCGGCCTGTCGCTGATGATGCCGCCCGACTACGGCAAGCTGCCCGTGCTGCGCAACCGGGGCGCCAAGCTCATGGTCTACCACGGCACGGCCGACCCCATCTTCTCCAGCGATGACACCGTGCAGTGGTACGACACGCTGCGCCGCAACCATGGCGACGCCGCCGACTTCGCCCGCCTGTACCTGGTGCCCGGCATGAACCACTGCAGCGGCGGCCCGGCCACCGATCAGTTCGACATGCTCAGCTCCCTCGTGGCCTGGGTGGAGAAAGGCCAGGCGCCAGACCGCGTGATCGCCAGTGCGCGCGGCGCGGGCAACGCGGGCGGCGCCAACGCCGACCTGCCCGCCAACTGGTCGCCCACGCGCACCCGGCCGCTGTGCCCCCATCCGCTGGCCGCCCGCTACAACGGCAGCGGCGACATGGAAAGCGCTGCCAGCTTCAGTTGCCGCTGACCATGCACTGAAGGCGGGCGGCGCCTGAACGGTCACCTGAACGGCCCGCCCCCTCCGCCCCCATCCACCCCTTGTCCGCAGTCCCGCCCCCGGCGGGGCCGGGCCCCGCTGCGCCTGAGAAAAGGCGCGCGGACACCCACGCCAAGACGGCAACGATTTTTCAAACCAGAGGAGACATCACCATGAAAACCACCCTATCCCCGCGGACCCTGGCGGCCACCGCCGTGCTGGCCCTGGCCGGCTCCGGCGCCAGCTTCGGCGCCTTCGCGCAAGGCACCTCCAGCGTCACGCTCTACGGCATCGTCGATGTGGGCGTGGAGCACCTGAACAATGTGGCGGCGGGCGGCGGTCTCAGCCGCATGCCATCGACCACCAGCATGGTGCCCTCGCGCTGGGGCCTGCGCGGCAGCGAGGACCTGGGCGGCGGCCTCAAGGCCATCTACACGCTGGAGTCGGGCTTTGCGCCCGACCAGGGCACCTTCAACCAAGGCGGGCGCGGCTTTGGCCGCCAAAGCTGGGTGGGCCTGGGCGGCAACTGGGGCAGCCTAACCATGGGCCGCCAGAACTCCATGCTGTTCTGGTCGCTGCTGGACTCGGACATCATCGGCCCGGCCGTCTTCGCCATGGGCTCGCTGGACGCCTACATTCCCAACTCGCGCGCCGACAACATGCTGGCCTGGCGCGGCAACTTCGGCGGGCTGGCACTGGGCGCGGGCTACAGCTTCGGGCGTGACACCGTCAATGCCGGCCCCAGCCCGGCAGGCACTAACTGCCCGGGCGAGAGCGGATCGGACACGCAGGCCTGCCGCCAATGGTCGCTGTACGCCAAGTACGACACACCGGCCTGGGGCGTGGCGCTGGGCTACGAGCAGCAAAACGGCCGCACGCCGGCCTCGTCCACCGACCCGGTGTTCGGCGGCATGAACTCCAGCGCCAAGCATGACGAGCGCCTGCACCTGGGCGGCTACTTCAAGCTGGCCGGCGTGAAGATCGGCGGCGGCCTGCTGCGCCGCGACAACGACGGCGACGCCGTCAAGCCACGCAGCAACCTGTGGTACGTGGGCGCCTCCTACCCGGTCACCGAGGCCCTGGTGCTCGAAACCCAGTGGCTCACGCTGCGCTACCGCGGCGTGTCGGGCTACGACTCCGACCTGCTGGTGGCACGCGCCATCTACAACCTGTCCAAGCGCACGGCCGTCTACACGCAGCTCGGCCACATCCGCAACGACCGCCTGGCCACCGTCTCGGTCAGCGGCGGCGCGCCGGGCAGCAACACCGCGCCGGGACGCTCGCAGACCGGCATCAACGTGGGCATCCGCCACATGTTCTGAGCCGCTTCCATCCGCCTGCCTTTCCCATATTCACCAGGAGACATCCCATGCAGATGCATCGCCGTCATTTCGTCCAGGCCCTGGGCAGCGCCGCCGCCCTGGGCTCGCTGTCACCGCTGCAAGCCCTGGCCCAGGCACTGGACCAGGTCAAGATCATGTACGGCTTTCCGGCCGGCAGCTCGGGCGACAGCGTGGCCCGCCGCGTGGCCGAGCGGCTGGGCGGCACGCCCTACAGCAAGGGCCCGGGCTTTGTGGAGAACAAGCCCGGCGCCGGAGGCCGCATCGCGGTGGAAGCCTTGAAGAACTCCCCGCCCAACGGTTCCGTGCTGGCACTGGCCCCCGTATCGGCCTTCTCGGTCTATCCCCACATCTACCCCAAGCTGACCTACAGGCCCGAAGACGCAACGCCCGTATCGATTGGCGCCGTGATCTACCACGGCCTGGCCGTGGGCCCCGCCGTGCCGGCCGAGGTCAAGACGCTCAAGGACTTCCTGGCCTGGGCCAAGGCCAACCCCGACCGCGCCAGCTTCGGCTCGCCGGGCGCGGGCTCCATGCCGCACCTGCTGGGCGCGCTGCTGGGCCTGCGCTCGGGCGTGGAGCTCAAGCACGCGCCCTATCGCGGCACCGTGCCCAGCATCACCGACCTGGTGGGCGGCCAGATCGCGGCCACCATGAACCCCAGCGGCGACTACCTGCAGTACCTGAAGGCCGGCCGCCTGCGCGTGCTGGCCACCTCGGGCAGGCAGCGCTCGCCCTTCCTGCCCGAGGTGCCCACCTTCACCGAGCTGGGCTTTCCCGATGTCACGGTGGAGGAATGGTTCGGGTTCTACGCGCCCGCCAAGACACCGGCCGCCACCATTGCCAACGCCAACGCGGCCATCACCGCCGCGCTCAAGGACAAGGCCGTGATCGACGGGCTGGCGGCCCTGGGCCTGCTGGCGCGCGGCAGCACGCAGCAGGAGATGGCCGCCGACCAGCAGGCCGAGTTCGAGCGCTGGAGTTCGCTGGTCAAGCAGATCGGGTTCACGGGCGAGTCCTGATCAGTCGTCGGCAGGCCCATTCCCCTTCACGGGACAAGGCCACACTCATGCAACAAATAATGTTGCATGAAACAGAACAGCCAATTCTCGGACGTCCTGCATGTGCTGCTGCACATGGCCGAGGGCGATGGACCTGCCACCTCCGACATGCTCGCCGCCGCGCTGCAGACCAACCCGGTCGTGCTGCGCCGGCTGATGTCGGGCCTGCGCGATGCAGGCCTTGTCACCTCCGCCAAAGGCCATGGCGGGGGCTGGGTGCTGTCTTGCGAGCTGGACCGCACCACGCTGCGCGACGTGCATGAAGCCTTGGGCGCCCCTGATCTGGTGTCGCTGGGCTTCAGGGAAGACCGGCCCGAATGCCTGGTCGCCCAGGCCGTGAACGAAGCGCTGAGCAACGCGGTGCAGCAGGCCGAGGCCGCCCTGCTCGCGCGCCTGGGCTCGGTGACGCTGGCTGCCCTGTCCCAGGACTTCCATGCCCGCCTGGCGCGCCACCGCGCAGCGGGCGGCCAGGGCTGGTACCAACTGCAGGAGCACCAGCATGAAACACATTGATTTCGCCATCATCGGCGGCAGCTATGCCGGCCTGTCCGCCGCCCTGCAACTGGCGCGTGCGCGCCGCCAGGTGCTGGTGGTCGATGCCGGGCTGCGGCGCAACCGCTTCGTGGACCAGGCCGGCGAAACATCGCACGGCTTTCTCACCCAGGATGGCGTCGCCCCCGCCCAGATCGCCGCCCAGGCCCGGCAGCAGCTGATGGCCTACCCCACCGTGCAGTGGCTGGACGGCACGGCCGAAGTCGCCCGCGTGGCGCCCGATGGCCGGCTGGAGTTCCGTGCAGCGGGCACCGCCATCAGCGCCGCCCGCCTCGTCCTGGCGCTGGGCGTGCATGACAGCCTGCCGCCCGTGCCGGGACTGGCCGAGCGCTGGGGCCGCAGCGTCTTCCATTGCCCGTACTGCCACGGCTACGAGATGAATGCGGGGCGCATCGGCATCATTGCCAGCTCGGCCCTGGCCCATCACCACGCCGTCATGCTTCCCGACTGGGGCCAGACCACCCTGCTGCTCAACGGCGCCTACGCGCCAAGTGCCGATGAGCTGGCCGCCTTCGCACGCCGCGGCACACAGGTGGAGGCCACCCCCATCGCCCGCCTGGAAGGCCGGGCCGATGTGCTGCTGCAGGACGGCCGCCGCCTGGTCATGGATGGCCTGTTCACCCAGCCGCGCACCCGCATCGCCAGCCCCGTGGCCGAACAGCTGGGCTGCGCCCTGGAAGAAGGCCCCATGGGTCCCTTCATCAAGGTCGCGGAAGGCCAGGCCACCAGCGTCCCCAACGTGTTCGCCTGCGGCGACGCGGCCCGCGCGGCCGGCAACGTGGCCATGGCCGTGAGCGATGGCGCCATGGCCGGCATTGGCGCGCACCGGTCGATGATGGGATGGTGAACTGCGGCGCCCGCCCTAGAGCGTGCTATGCACTTTGATGTGCCCGTGAAAGCCGGGAAAGGGGTCAGGAACGAGGCGTGGCACGCTCTATCCGAAGACCGCGCCGCCCGCATCCAGCGCGGGCGGCCGCAGAAGATCGGCATTGACGCCCATGGCCTCGCTGGCCCGCTCCACGGCCTGCCACAGGGGGGCCGGCATCTGCAGTATTTCCTCGGGGGAGTTCGCGCGGGCGATCCAGTCGCTGATCTCAACGTGCTGCTCGGGGGTGAGCAGGTCCAGGTTCAGCATTTCGTCAATGGTCTTCATCGGGTGTCGGTCTGTCGCTCGTGTGCGGAAGGTGTACGGAAAAGGAACGGCCCGTGCATTGTCAGCGGTCCACGGCAGGCAGTCGCTGCAGCAGGGCATCGCGGGCGCGCAGGCCGGCATTGGGCTTTTGCGCCTGCTCGTCCTGGATCAGCGTGGCGAACACCAGCCTGCGCTGGTCCTTGGTGGCCCAGCCCACGTACCAGCCATAGGCCCGGCTGGCGTCGTAGCGGTTGTCGCTGCCCGGCGAGCCCGTGCCCGTCTTGCCATGCACGGTCCAGCCGTCCACAGGCACGGGGTGCCGGGTGATGCGCGCAGTCATGTCGATGGCCTGACTGCTCACAGACAGTTCCCGGCGCACGATCCTGCGCATGAAGGCCACCTGCTCGGCCGCCGAGATGCGCAGCGAAGACACCACCCACACGCCGTTGTGGCCCGGGTCGGCCACTGGCACGGCAGAGACATCCTCGTTGCCATAGCGGAAGGCCTTCACGTAGGTGTCAAAGCGCTGCTGGCCCAGACGCATCACCACCTGCTGCGAGTACCAGAACACCGAGTCTTTCATCCACGCCTGGGGCGTGATATCGCGCCGCCAGGCATCGCCGCCCCAGTCCGGATACTCCGGTTGGTACGGCCACGCGGGCCGGGACTCGTCCTGCAGGATGCCGGCGTCATAGCCCATCAGGCTGATGGCGATCTTGAAGGTGGAGGCCGGCGTGACCCGCTCGGCGCAGGCCGGGCCGCTGTGCACCAGGGACTGGCCCGTGTCGGCGTCGGCGACGATGGTGCACAGTTCGTGCGCGGTGGCCGGAATGCAGAAAAAGGCCACCATTGCGGCAGCCACGGGAAGGAATCGGCGCATTGATCAATGTTTCATGAGGACTGGCGCGCGATGATAGACGGGCTGAGGCCCTGGAAATCCGTCATGTGCCGCGAGCCCGTCGGCGCTCCATCGCCTCTTCGGATGCGACAAAGCCCAGCCTGGCAAAGAACTGCGGGGCCTGTTCACGGCCGGCCCGCAGCACCCAGGTGATCCCGGGATCGGCACCCGTCACGGCCTCGACCAGCCTTCGCCCTATGCCCTGCCCCCGGTAACCTGGGGCAACCACCACCATGGACAGGTATCCATTGGACAGCCCGTCCGTGATGGCGCGCGCAAAACCCACCACATGGTTGCCCGCCACAGCCACCTCCACGGCCTGGGACGCACCGATGAGGCGCTCCAGATAGTCCTGGCTGGCGATGCGATGGCCCCAGCCATTGGAAATGAGCACTTCATAGGCACCCCGCAGGTCGGCTGGGGCGTAGCGGCGGATCAGGGGCAAGTCGCAGACCATGGTCCCGGACATTGTGCCTGTGGACTGCGACTGCTCCTAGGCCTGGGCCTGCGCCTCCTGCAACTGCCGCCACATCACCTTGCCGCTGCCGCTCTTGGGCAGGGCCTTGACGAACTCCACCACCTTGGGCGCCTTGTAGACGGCCATGTTCTCGCGGCACCACTGGATGATGTCCTCGGCCGTGGTGTCTTCCTTGCCGGCACGCAGCACGACGACGGCCTTGACCGACTCGCCCCGGTAGGCGTCGCGCGTGGAGATCACGCAGGCTTCCTGGATGGCGGGGTGGCGGAACATCAGCGACTCGACCTCGGCCGGCCAGACCTTGAAGCCGCTGGCGTTGATCATGCGCTTGAGGCGGTCGGTGATGAAGTAGTAGCCGTCCTCATCCACGTGGCCCAGGTCGCCAGTGCGAAAGAACCGCTTGCCGTCGATCTCCATGAAGACCTGGGCCGTGGCGTCGGGGCGCTTCCAGTAGCCGTCGAAGACCTCGGGCCCGTGGACCACGATCTCGCCCTGCTCGCCCTGGGGCACTTCGGCACCGGTGTCAGGATCGATGACGCGCGCCTCCGTGCTCATGAAGGGAATGCCCAGGCACTGCTGCTTGGGGTGCTCGGACGGGTTGCTGTGCGTGGGCGCAGCGGTCTCGGTCAGGCCGTAGCCCTCGCAAAAGCGCAGGCCGTATTGCTCCAGCAGGCGCTGGGCCACGGCCTGGGGCATGGCCGCGCCGCCGCCGCCGATGTACTTGAGGCTGGTGAGGTCGAACTGCGCGAAGTTGGGGCTGCCCAGCAGGTCGATGACCATGGTGGGGATGTTGGTCCAGCTGGTGACCTGGTAGCGCGAGATCAGCCGCCCGGCCAGCTCGCGGTCCCAGCGCGGCATGACCACCACGGTGGCACCCATGAAGATGGCCGTGTGCAGCACCGACACCATGCCCGTGATGTGGAACATGGGCACCACCGCCAGCACGACCGCCTCGCTGGTGCCGCTGCCCCAGTAGCTGCCGGCCACGGCGTTGTGGTTGATGGAGCGGTGCGGGTGCATGCAGCCCTTGGGGTGGCCCGTGGTGCCGCTGGTGTAGGGCAGCACGGCCATGTCGTCGCGGCCCACCACATGGGGCGGCGCAGCGTCGGTGCAGGCCAGGGCCTGCTGCCAGGTGTGGACGCTGCCGCCCTCCAGCACAGCCGGCTCGCGCCGGGTGAGCAGCCAGTCGTGCCACTGCGCAGGCGGCGCATCGTCGCCCTGCACACCGGCGTCGAAGGCATCGGTGAACTGGGTGACGATCAGGTGATCGAGCCGCTGGCCCGGCGCCAGCGCGTTGCTGGCCTTGGCCAGTTCGGGGGCCAGGTCGGCCGTGGTGATGGCGACCTTGGCGTCGGCGTCGGTGATGTAGTGCTTGAGCTCCTCGGCCATGTTCATGGGATTGACCGGCACCACCACGGCATTGGCGCGGAAGATGGCGTAGTGCGCCAGGATGAGCTGAGGCGTGTTCTGCATCAGCAGGATCACGCGGTCGCCGCGCTGCACGCCCAGGCTGTGCAGGTAGGCCGCCATGCGTTCCGTGCCCTCGCACAGCTCGCGGTAGCTGATGGAGCTGCCGAAGTAGCGGATGGCCGGCTTGTCGGGATAGCGGCGCGCGTTGACGGCCAGGTTCTCCCATACGCTGGTGGCGGGCACGGTGATGGAATGGGGCAGACGGCTGGGCCAGAAGGCGTGGTGCGCGGGCAGGGTCGACATGGACGGATGGGCGTTGAATGGTCGGTGAGTGGATCGGACGGCGGCAATCCGCCTTGCCAGCGAGGCTAGGCGCACACCCGGTTCCCGGCATTGGGGAAGGCCCCAGGGAATCGTCGCCAAAGTGAC
>NZ_JBICKW010000047.1:0-571 GCF_043104645.1 Delftia sp. WSY_12 | reverse complement strand
ACAGCGCGCTCGGGCGTGGGGATGTAGGTGTCCAGGGCTTCAGCCAGACGCAGGATGGCGGGCTCGCCCTTGTCGCTTGCGTCACCTTCCAGGGCCAGCTTGGCCGAGCCGCGGATGATGGGGGTGTCGTCGCCGGGGAAGTCGTACTTGGCCAGCAGCTCGCGCACTTCCATTTCGACCAGCTCCAGCAGCTCTTCGTCGTCCACCATGTCGCACTTGTTCAGGAACACGATGATGTAGGGCACGCCCACCTGACGAGCCAGCAGGATGTGCTCGCGGGTCTGGGGCATCGGGCCGTCAGCGGCCGAGCACACCAGGATAGCGCCGTCCATCTGAGCAGCGCCGGTGATCATGTTCTTGACGTAGTCGGCGTGGCCGGGGCAGTCAACGTGAGCGTAGTGGCGGTTGGCCGTTTCGTACTCGACGTGGGCGGTGTTGATCGTGATGCCGCGGGCCTTTTCTTCAGGTGCTGCGTCGATCTGGTCGTAAGCCTTGGCTTCGCCGCCGAACTTCTTGGACAGAACGGTGGCGATGGCAGCCGTCAGGGTCGTCTTGCCGTGGTCCACGTGAC
>NZ_JBICKW010000046.1:0-317 GCF_043104645.1 Delftia sp. WSY_12 | reverse complement strand
CTGCTGCGCGGCACCAAGCGTGAAGACGTGGAACGCGGCCAAGTGCTGTGCAAGCCCGGCTCCATCAAGCCCCACACCCACTTCACGGCTGAGGTGTACGTGCTGTCCAAGGACGAAGGTGGTCGCCACACTCCGTTCTTCAACAACTACCGTCCCCAGTTCTATTTCCGCACGACCGACGTGACCGGCTCCATCGAGCTGCCCGCCGACAAGGAAATGGTGATGCCTGGCGATAACGTGTCGATCACCGTCAAGCTGATCGCCCCCATCGCCATGGAAGAAGGTCTGCGCTTCGCTATCCGCGAAGGCGGCCGTAC
>NZ_JBICKW010000045.1:0-1169 GCF_043104645.1 Delftia sp. WSY_12 | reverse complement strand
CCGCCACCTCCGCCTCCCACGGTCAGCGAATACTTCGAGCCCACTTCGGTGCTTTGCTTGCTGCCGACCTTGACCTGGCGCTCCTGCCCCACGGTGAGGCTCTGGTTCATGCCCACATGGGTCTGCATGGCCACGCCGATGTTTTCCATGTAGTTGACGCCGATGTTCATCATCTTCATCCCACCCACGTTCTGCATGTAGGCCATGCCTATGGTCTGGGTCTTGAGCAGGCCGACCGTGACGTGCCAGTTCTGGCCTATCTTGTCGGTCTCGGTCTTGCCGATGGTCTTGCTGCGGTTCTTGCCGATGGAGATGTTCTCGTCGATGCCAACGTCTTCATTGCGGTTGTCGCCGATGCTGATCTTCTCGTCGTGGTCCACCCGCTCCGTGCGGTTGTTGTGCACGGTGATGGTCTCGTCGCGGTCCACGGTCTCGGTGCGGTCCCGGTGGATGACGCTGGTCTCGTCCCGGTCGATGGTCTTGCGCCGGTCGTTGCCCACCCATTTGTCCTCGTCGTTCTCGACCTCGGTGAGCTGGTCCTTTTGCGCATGCAGCCACAGCTGTTCTTGCCCGGCCTTGTCCTCGAAGCGGATGGCGTTGGCGTCGCCCGGGCCGTTCTTCATGCCCGCGCCTGCGGCACCGCCCTTGCTCGATCGGGTCTTGATGCCCGATTGCGTGGCGTTGGCCGGCAGCGCCCAGGGCGGCATGTTGGCCGCGTTGTAGACGCAGCCCGTGACGATGGGATAGTCCGGGTCGCCGTTGAGGAAGTCCACCACCACCTCGTGCCCTATGCGCGGGATGGAGATGGCGCCAAAGCCTGGTCCTGCCCAGTTGGTGGCCACGCGGATCCAGCAGCTGGAGTTCTGGTCCTTGCTGCCCAGCCGGTCCCAGTGGAACTGCACCTTGATGCGGCCGTATTCGTCGGTCCAGATTTCTTCTCCGGCCGGGCCCACGACGACGGCGGTCTGAGGGCCCGTGGTGCGCGGCTTGGGCGTGGTGCGCGGCGGCGTGAAGGCCAGGCTGGTGGGCTGGGCCTGCAGTTCGTAGCGCTGGAAGGAGCCGTCTTCGGCGGCGCTGCCCTTGGCGCCCGGGGCGACGGCGCTGACGCGGGGGTTCTCCTTGAGGTGGTAGCTCAGGCCCGTGATCAGGTACTGCCGGTTCTGGTCACC
>NZ_JBICKW010000044.1:0-259 GCF_043104645.1 Delftia sp. WSY_12 | reverse complement strand
GCTGCAGGACATGCGGGCCTCAGCAGTTGAGCCGGTCCATGGGCGAGAGGATCTGGATGTCGCCGGGCGTGATGCGGATGGTGCTTTCGCCGCAGGTCAGCAGGATTTCCTGCTGGGCTTCGAGCCGGATCTTGGCGGCATTGAGCTGGATGCTTTGTCCATCCATGGTGAGCTGCGAGGCCTTGCCACCTCCGCCTGCGCCCCCACCGCCGCCGCCATCGCCCCCACCGGGCGCCGTGATGTTCATGGCCATGCCGCC
>NZ_JBICKW010000043.1:0-1175 GCF_043104645.1 Delftia sp. WSY_12 | reverse complement strand
CTGCCACCTCCGCCTCCTCCTCCCACGGTCAGCGAGTACTGCGAGCCCACTTCGGTGCTTTGCTTGCTGCCGACCTTGACCTGGCGATCCTGCCCCACGGTGAGGCTCTGGTTCATGCCCACATGGGTCTGCATGGCCACGCCGATGTTTTCCATGTAGTTGACGCCGATGTTCATCATCTTCATCCCACCCACGTTCTGCATGTAGGCCATGCCTATGGTCTGGGTCTTGAGCAGGCCGACCGTGACGTGCCAGTTCTGGCCTATCTTGTCGGTCTCGGTCTTGCCGATGGTCTTGCTGCGGTTCTTGCCGATGGAGATGTTCTCGTCGATGCCGACATCCTCGTTGCGGTTGTCGCCGATGCTGATCTTCTCGTCGTGGTCCACCCGCTCCGTGCGGTTGTTGTGCACGGTGATGGTCTCGTCGCGGTCCACGGTCTCGGTGCGGTCGCGGTGGATGACGCTGGTCTCGTCCCGGTCGATGGTCTTGCGCCGGTCGTTGCCCACCCATTTGTCCTCGTCGTTCTCGACTTCGGTGAGCTGGTCCTTTTGCGCATGCAGCCACAGCTGTTCGGCGCCCGCCTTGTCCTCGAAGCGGATGGCGTTGGCGTCGCCCTGGCCGTTCTTCATGCCTGACCCCGGGTTGCCATCCTTGCTCGATCGGGTCTTGATGCCCGATTGCGTGGCATTGGCCGGCAGCGCCCAGGGCGGCATGTTGGCCGCGTTGTAGACGCAGCCCGTGACCAGCGGATAGTCGGGGTCGCCATTGAGGAAGTCCACCACCACCTCATGCCCTATGCGGGGGATCGAGATGGCGCCAAAGCCCGGGCCTGCCCAGTTGGTGGCCACGCGGATCCAGCAGCTGGAGTTCTGGTCCTTGCTGCCCAGCCGGTCCCAGTGGAACTGCACCTTGATGCGGCCGTATTCGTCGGTCCAGATTTCTTCTCCGGCCGGACCCACGACGACGGCAGTCTGCGGGCCCGTGGTGCGCGGCTTGGGCGTGGTGCGCGGCGGCGTGAAGGCCAGGCTGGTGGGCTGGGCCTGCAGCTCGTAGCGCTGGAAGGAGCCGTCTTCGGCGGCGCTGCCCTTGGCGCCCGGGGCGACGGCGCTGACGCGGGGATTCTCCTTGAGGTGGTAGCTCAGGCCCGTGATCAGGTACTGCCGGTTCTGGTCGCC
>NZ_JBICKW010000042.1:0-3426 GCF_043104645.1 Delftia sp. WSY_12 | reverse complement strand
CTCACGAGCAATTAGTACTGGTTAGCTTAACGCATTACTGCGCTTCCACACCCAGCCTATCAACGTCCTGGTCTTGAACGACTCTTCAGGGGGCTCAAGGCCCCGGCAGATCTCATCTTGAAACGAGTTTCCCGCTTAGATGCTTTCAGCGGTTATCTCTTCCACACTTAGCTACTCGGCAATGCCACTGGCGTGACAACCGATACACCAGAGGTGTGTCCACTCCGGTCCTCTCGTACTAGGAGCAGGCTTCCTCAAATCTGCAGCGCCCACGGAAGATAGGGACCAAACTGTCTCACGACGTTTTAAACCCAGCTCACGTACCTCTTTAAATGGCGAACAGCCATACCCTTGGGACCGACTACAGCCCCAGGATGAGATGAGCCGACATCGAGGTGCCAAACACCGCCGTCGATATGAACTCTTGGGCGGTATCAGCCTGTTATCCCCAGAGTACCTTTTATCCGTTGAGCGATGGCCCTTCCATACAGAACCACCGGATCACTATGTCCTGCTTTCGCATCTGCTCGACTTGTCAGTCTCGCAGTTAAGCACGCTTATGCCATTGCACTATCGTCACGATGTCCGACCGTAACTAGCGTACCTTCGAACTCCTCCGTTACGCTTTGGGAGGAGACCGCCCCAGTCAAACTGCCTACCATGCACTGTCCCCGATCCCGATAAGGGACCTGGGTTAGAACCTCAAACGCACCAGGGTGGTATTTCAACGTCGGCTCCATGAGAACTAGCGTCCTCACTTCAAAGCCTCCCACCTATCCTACACAGATCCGTTCAAAATCCAATACAAAGCTACAGTAAAGGTTCATGGGGTCTTTCCGTCTTTCCGCGGGGAGATTGCATCATCACAAACATTTCAACTTCGCTGAGTCTCTGGAGGAGACAGTGTGGCCATCGTTACGCCATTCGTGCAGGTCGGAACTTACCCGACAAGGAATTTCGCTACCTTAGGACCGTTATAGTTACGGCCGCCGTTTACTGGGACTTCAATCAAGAGCTTGCACCCCATCATTTAATCTTCCAGCACCGGGCAGGCGTCACACCCTATACGTCCACTTTCGTGTTTGCAGAGTGCTGTGTTTTTATTAAACAGTCGCAGCCACCGATTTTTTGCAACCGCTTTGGGCTCCCTTTGTACAAGTTCACCTACTTGCGGCATACCTTCTCCCGAAGTTACGGTATCAATTTGCCGAGTTCCTTCTCCAGAGTTCTCTCAAGCGCCTTAGAATACTCATCTCGCGCACCAGTGTCGGTTTGCGGTACGGTCGTGTGTAGCTGAAGCTTAGTGGCTTTTCCTGGAAGCAGGGTATCACTCACTTCGTCTGCAAGCAGACTCGTTATCACCCCTCATCTAAGCCCGGCGGATTTGCCTACCAGGCACGACTACAGGCTTGAACCAACATATCCAACAGTTGGCTGAGCTAACCTTCTCCGTCCCCACATCGCACTACACATCGGTACAGGAATATTGACCTGTTTCCCATCAGCTACGCATCTCTGCCTCGCCTTAGGGGCCGACTCACCCTACGCCGATGAACGTTGCGTAGGAAACCTTGCGCTTACGGCGAGGGGGCTTTTCACCCCCTTTAACGCTACTCATGTCAGCATTCGCACTTCTGATACCTCCAGCACCCGTTACCAGGCACCTTCACAGGCTTACAGAACGCTCTCCTACCACTTGCAATAAATTGCAAATCCGCAGCTTCGGTAACTGGCTTAGCCCCGTTACATCTTCCGCGCAGGACGACTCGATCAGTGAGCTATTACGCTTTCTTTAAATGATGGCTGCTTCTAAGCCAACATCCTGACTGTTTTAGCCTTCCCACTTCGTTTCCCACTTAGCCAATTTTAGGGACCTTAGCTGGCGGTCTGGGTTGTTTCCCTCTTGAGTCCGGACGTTAGCACCCGGTGCTCTGTCTCCCAAGCTGTACTCTGCGGTATTCGGAGTTTGCATAGGTTTGGTAAGTCGCCATGACCCCCTAGCCTAAACAGTGCTCTACCCCCGCAGGTAATACTTGAGGCACTACCTAAATAGTTTTCGGAGAGAACCAGCTATTTCCAAGTTTGTTTAGCCTTTCACCCCTATCCACAGCTCATCCGCTAGTTTTGCAACACTAGTCGGTTCGGACCTCCAGTACCTGTTACGGCACCTTCATCCTGGCCATGGATAGATCACTTGGTTTCGGGTCTACACCCAGCGACTGGACGCCCTATTCGGACTCGATTTCTCTACGGCTCCCCTATTCGGTTAACCTTGCCACTGAATGTAAGTCGCTGACCCATTATACAAAAGGTACGCAGTCACCCTTGCGGGCTCCTACTTTTTGTAAGCATGCGGTTTCAGGATCTATTTCACTCCCCTCCCGGGGTTCTTTTCGCCTTTCCCTCACGGTACTGGTTCACTATCGGTCGATGATGAGTATTTAGCCTTGGAGGATGGTCCCCCCATATTCAGACAGGGTTTCTCGTGCCCCGCCCTACTTTTCTCTAGCTCAGTACCACCAGTCGGTTTTCACATACAGGGCTATCACCTACTATGGCCGGACTTTCCATTCCGTTTTGTTAACCGTCTGACTATCACTAGAAGGCTGTTCCGATTTCGCTCGCCACTACTTTCGGAATCTCGGTTGATGTCTTTTCCTCTGGGTACTTAGATGTTTCAGTTCTCCAGGTTCGCCTCGCATACCTATGTATTCAGTATGCGATACCCTTGCGGGTGGGTTTCCCCATTCAGAAATCTCCGGATCAAAGCTTATTTGCCAGCTCCCCGAAGCTTATCGCAGGCTATCACGTCTTTCGTCGCCTATCATCGCCAAGGCATCCACCACATGCTCTTAGTCACTTGACCCTATAACTTTGATCTCTCTTGCGAGATTTCGCCGTTTTCTTTCAAGGACTTGCGAGGTCTTTCACCTCGCGCGTTATGCCGTAATGTGAATGATTCTTTGACATTGCTGTCAGAGAAAGATTCGTCATTACTTGAATAAAACAAAGTTTCATTCGTTTTGACGCAATCAAAATGTTGCTGACGGCACGGTGAGATTGAAATCTCTTTCCGCCAGCAACGCTGATTTCGACTCTATGAATTTTTAAAGAACAGCCGATTGATAGTTGGATAACTATCAACACTAAAGCAGTCTCACACGAGACTGCTTTAGTGTTGAGTCAAATATTATAGCACGCTTTTTTTGCGCTTTTCTCATCCTGCAAGCTCTTCGCTTGTTGCCACCAGGCGATCTTGGTGGAGGATGACGGGATCGAACCGACGACCCCCTGCTTGCAAAGCAGGTGCTCTCCCAGCTGAGCTAATCCCCCGGGATCCTCGACAACCAGACATTGGAATCTTGGTGGGTCTAGTTGGGCTCGAACCAACGACCCCCGCCTTATCAAGACGGTGCTCTAACCAGC
>NZ_JBICKW010000041.1:0-450 GCF_043104645.1 Delftia sp. WSY_12 | reverse complement strand
TGCACGGCCAGCAAATAGCGGCTGGCGTGGTCCATGATGGTCAATGGGTAGCACCAGTGACCATCGGCTGTCTTGAACTGGCCTTTGTAGTCTGCACTCCACACCCCATTGGGCTGCTTGCTCGTTCGCAAGGGCTGGGCCGTAGGCACCGAGCGTCTGCGTACACGCCTGCTGCAAACAAGCCCCTCTGCCTTCAGCACGTTGTAGATGGTGGTTTTGCTGGGTGTCTCCTGTGGGCCCCAACGCTGCAGGAGCAAAGCGTGCAGCTTCTTGGGCCCCATCTGTGACCTTTGCTGCGTGCGCAGCTCAATGATGGCCCGGCGCTGTGCATAGCTGATCGCCTGATTGTTCCCGTGGGGCCTGCGACTGCGTTCTTGCAATCCATCCATGCCCAGTTGGCGGTAACGCTCAACCCACTTGTAGGCCGTCTTGCGGCTGATGCCGTAGCGC
>NZ_JBICKW010000040.1:0-305 GCF_043104645.1 Delftia sp. WSY_12 | reverse complement strand
TCGGCAAAGCGGTTTTCTGCCGCTTCCAGGACGATGTTGCCCTTGTCCGCAGCCAGGCGTACGTCCTTGCCGGCTTCCACGCTGCTGCCGCGCACGTGGACGTCACCCTGGGTGGCCGTGATGCTGACGTTGCCGTCGGCCTTGACCAGGGAGCCTACGGCGCTGTTGACCTGGTATTCGCTGGTGCTGCGGCTGGAGCTTTTGCCCAGGCTGAGGCTGATGCCTACGCTGGTGGCACTGCTGGGGTCTGCGATGAGCTGGCTGGCCTTGCCATAGGTTTCATAGGCCGCCATGCCGGCAGCGGC